>JABAYZ010000191.1 GCA_018608735.1 Flavobacteriaceae bacterium
TAATATTTTTTATTTGGAACATCACTACCATCCGGGTTTCCAATTTGTGCGGCTAAATAAGCTTCATTGGTTTTGAAATCATCACGAATTCCTGTCATAAATGCATATTGCATATCTGTATCGATATTCATTTTGATTACACCATATGAAATTCCTTCTCTAATCTCTTCTACAGTTGATCCTGATCCGCCGTGGAATACAAAGTCAATATGGTTTTCTGATACGCCATATTTTTTTGTGATATATTTTTGAGAATTTAAAAGAATTTTTGGCGTTAATTTCACATTACCTGGCTTATATACGCCGTGTACGTTTCCAAATGCCGCAGCAATTGTAAACTGATCACTCACTTTACTAAGCTCCTCATAAGCATATGCTACTTCTTCGGGTTGTGTATATAATTTAGAAACATCAACATCACTGTTGTCAACACCATCTTCTTCACCACCTGTAATTCCTAATTCGATTTCTAATGTCATATCCATTTTGGACATGCGCTCTAAATAGGTTTTGCAAATTTCGATATTTTCTTCGATTGGCTCTTCAGATAAATCTATCATGTGAGAGCTGTATAGTGATTTTCCTGTTTGTGCAAAATGAATTTCACTAGCATCTAACAAACCATCTATCCAAGGTAATAATTTTTTTGAACAGTGATCTGTATGTAAAATTACAGGAACGCCATAGGCTACTGCCATTTCATGGATGTGTTTTGCACCTGCAATTGAACCTGCAATAGCTGCTTTTTGACCCTCGTTTGAAAGCCCTTTACCTGCATTGAATTGTCCACCTCCGTTAGAAAACTGAATAATTACGGGAGCATTTAATTCTTTGGCAGTTTCAAGAACACCATTGATGGTGTTTGAACCAATAACATTCACCGCTGGAAGGGCGAATCCTTTTTCTTTAGCAAGTTTAAAAATCTCTTGAACTTCGCGTCCTGTAGCAACGCCTGCTTTGATGTTGTGACTCATTTTGTTTGTTTTTTTTCTGGTGGTAAAAGTAATGATTTTAAATAATGTTGGACAATTTATTATAGATGATTAGCGAATTATTGTACGAAAACGATATAGCTATTACATGATTCCTAAAACGGATAATTGATACCAATATTATAAACGGCGTTGCTAAAATTAAAATTATTTAACCAACGGTTTTGATCTCCGAAACTCGGTTCATAAGTTTTAAATCCAGTATCAAATCTAAATATAAAAAAATCAAAATCGTAGCGGAGTCCAATGCCTGCTCCAACTGCAATATCTTCTAAAGATTTAAAATTATCAAATGTCGCCTTATCGTCTGTGACATCATCTAGCACGTTCCAGATGTTTCCTGCATCCATAAAAAAGGCCCCATTTAGGCTTCCAAATAAATTGTAGCGGTATTCTAAACTGAATGCTATTTTCAGGTTGGCTTCGTTGAATTCATTGTTGTTGTCGGATCTTCCAGGCCCTAAACTATAGGCTGTCCATGCTCTGTTGTCATTGGAACCTCCTGCAAAAAAACTTTTTGCAAACGGTATGCTTGAGGCATTTCCTAACGGGATTGCAATGCCAACAAAACTTCGTAATGCTAAGACATTACTGCGACCAAGATTCCAAAGTTTAATATGGTCTATTTCGGATTTAACATATTGAGAAAAAGGAACCCCACTGACTTCAAAAGCACCTTCAGAATTGTTTTTAAGATCTAGTAATTTTGAAGCTGAATAAAGTAAGTTTCCAGCAAATTCAAATTTTAATCTAAAAATTGAAAAATTGGTATCAAATGCATTAGCTCTACTGTCACGGACATAATTAAAGTTACTGGCTAAAATAAAGTTGTCTTGGATTAATCGGCTTTTTCGTTCCTGAATATTTCGCACTGTTTGATATTCAATAGGGTTTGAGTTTTTGTATGAAATGTCATTACTCACTAAATTGACAAAATCATCAGCACGAGATTGAATAAGGACGTTTTTGCCATTAGTTGTAGTGCTCAGGTAATCTCCTGGTGTTTCATAGGATTGAAGTGCTATTGATTCGAGTCTGTTAAAGGAGTTTTGGTATACACTGTAATAATTGTTTGGATTTAGATTCCTTACATATTGTAGATTCACTAAATCAAGGGTATTGGTGACTTTCTCTGATGGAAACCATTTATAGCTAAACACGCCATTAATGGTTTGTTTATCCAATCCAATATTGGTTTGGCTAGTAAATCCTGTACTAATTTGTGTGCTAGGAGACATGTATTTTGGAATAATTCTCTCGGTATTAAACGGAAAAAATAATCTAGGAATATTTAGTTTAATGTCGGCGCCAAGTTCATTAATATCAAAAAACTTTTTTTCTGTTTTTGCCCCATCCTTAGAAGCGCCTATAGCACCCAATGCAGAAATTTGAAGGGTTTCAGCACCCTTAAAAATATTACGAATAACAATTCCAGTTGTAAATGACAATCCAACTTTTTGAATATTACTTTGAGAAACATTAACATCAAATCCCAAACCGTATTTTTCTTTTGGTGTTAAATAGATGTTGGCCGTGAGTGTAGTATCCTGTGGGTTTTCTACATATTCAATATTTGGATATTTGAAAGACCTTAACTCATTCAAATAGCGGTATGTTCTTGTGCGATCCAAATCCTTAAACACACTTCCTTTCGAAATAAGAATAGCATTAGTTAATGCTTTTGGCTTGTATTTTAATTTTTCATAAGCATAGACATTATAATTAGTGTTGCTAACAGAATCTGTAATGGGTTTAGACCGATTTTTAAAAGTAGCATCCGTAAAAATATTGACCTCCTTAATTCGGTAGGTTTGAAACGGAGTTCTTGTAATGGAATCGTCATTTCGAATGACTCTATCTTGAATTTGCATTTTAACATTTACGTTGTTTGCAGTTCCAATAGTATCGTTTTCATATCTAACATAGTCCTCAGTAAAGTGGAAAGCTCCTGAGTTTCTAAAAGCGTTGGTTAGTCGGCTACGTTCTTTGTCAAAATTAGATATGGCAAATTGATCTCCTGTTTTCAAATAGGAATCCGATTTTAAATTGGTAAATAGAGAGTCAATAACAGGAGAGTCAATCCGTTCAGAAATTTCTCCAATCTTGTAGGGTGTTCCTGTTTCGACTTCAAATGTCAAGGCTGCTTTTTTTAAGCCAACGCTATCCACTTTATAATTTACGGTTCTGTCAAACCAGCCATTTGCAAAATAATAGCGTTCTAGGTTTACTTTTGTTTTATTTATCTTTAAGGAATCTAATAATTTTGGGGCTTCCCCGGTGTTTTTTAACCATCGGTTAAATCCAATTGACGATAGTTTTAGCTGATTAAGCTGTTTTTCTGAAAGCTTAGAGATTAAGCGTTGTTTTCGTTTTGGATTTTTGTTCAGCCAAGAATCAAATATAGAATCCTTGTGAGGACGCGCCAAATTATAAATGTAAAGCTGTAAAGGAATTCCAAAAAGAGAGGTATTTTTCTTTTGAAAAGATAAATTTGTCAGCTCTTCTGTTTTTTTCTTTTTACCATTGATATAAAAACTATTTTCAGTCAATAAATAATCTGTTGCCTCAACCCGTTTTACAACATTACATGCCGTAAAAAAATAAGTCATTATAAATACAACGAATATTTTTATTAGAGTTTTCTTCAACAATCAATAAATAAAATTTAGATTTACTGTCTAAAGTAATAATAATCAAAAGTACATTTTTTAGATGTTAACTAAAAGCCAAATAAAACTAATCATAAGTTTGAAGCAAAAAAAGTTTCGAATACAACATCAATTGTTTGTTGTTGAAGGTCTCAAAGTTGTTCAAGAGTTTTTAAACTCAGACTATGTTTTGGAGGATATTTTTGCTACAGATGATCATTTTTCTCAATATGAGCAGAACCTTACGCGGGTAGACCTAAAAGAACTTTCGAAAATTAGTGGATTTAGTACGCCCAATAAAGTGGTTGCAACGTTCAAAATTCCATCTCCAAACTCGATTAATTGGTCATCGCTTGTGTTGGCACTTGATGGTATTAATGACCCTGGGAATTTAGGGACTATTATTCGTCTTTGTGATTGGTTTGGAATCGAAAACTTGGTGTGTAGCGAAGACACTGTAGATTGTTATAACCCTAAAGTTGTACAAGCAAGTATGGGGTCGCATACACGAGTTAATATTACTTATATCGATTTAAAAACCACTCTGTCATCAGTTTCTAATTGTATGGGAACCTTTATGGACGGTGTTTCAATATATGAGCAAGAATTACCCAAATCGGGTGTCATTGTTCTAGGCAATGAAGCTAATGGTATTTCTGAAAATATAGAAGCTTTAATGCATACACGTCTTTCGATTCCAAGATTCGGAAAATTTAAGCAGACGGAAAGCCTAAATGTAGCAAACGCTGCAGCAATTATTTTAAGCGAATTTAAACGGTAATCTACTGAAACGTAAAATTGATAAATAACCCTCTGGTTTGCATTTGAGCGATGTTACTTGTCCATGGGCTGCTGGGGTCAATGTCTTTTACCAATTCGTCTTGCATAGAAAATACACCTCGAATGGAGGGCGTAAATTTGAACCAATTTAGGTAGATGTCGATGCCAATTCCAAGTTCATAGTACATATTGTTTTTGGTCACTCTAAAAACATTTTTACTATTATCGTCGGGGTTTTCTTGTTGACTGGATAGGTTTAAAGCGGTTGAAATTCCACCAAGCACAAAAGGTTTGATGTTGTTAATTCTTTTGGCAGAAAGCTTTATTAACAAAGGAATATGAATAAAAGTAGATTGAATTTCTCGACTTAGGTCTTTCTTTTCAAAAGTCATACCATCGAAATATGTGCTGCTGTAATTTAATTCTCGTCTCGAAATCACTAAACCCGGTTCAAGACGAATGTCAACATAGTCATTGATTCTAACGTTGCCAACTAAGCCTACATTAAATCCTATGGATTTAAACACTTGAATATCTTTGACATCAGTATAATAATCTATATCATAATCATAAACATTAAATCCTAAGTAGTAGCCATAGGATAATCGTGCTTTATCAAAATTTTCATTATTCAAAATACGCTCTTTACTAAACAGCTGCGCTGAGGAAAATTGAAAAAAAAATAAAATAAAGACGACAGAAAAGGCTTGCTTCATGCTTATTATTTGGTTGCAGTATAAATTGTGGCGACTCCAAATGTTTGAGGAAGCGCTTTAGAATTTATAAACCCCGTTTTTTTCAAAATATTGTTGAAAGCTTCTCCATAAGGGAATTTAGAAGCTGATTCACTCAAGTAATCATAAGCGGATTTATCTTTTGAAAAAAGTTTTCCAACAAGAGGCAATACAACTTTGTTATGTAAATAATAACCTTGTTTGAAAGGGAATTTTGTGGGTACTGAAGTTTCCAAAATAACCAATATACCACCAGGTTTTAAGACCCTCAAGATTTCTGCCAAGCCTATTTCTAAATTTTCAAAATTACGAACTCCAAAGGCCACTGTAATCGCGTCAAAAGTATGGTCGTCAAAAGGAAGATTTTCTGAATCTCCAACCACCATATCAATGGTGTCTTGAAGTTCTTTTTTTACTATTTTTTTTCGCCCCACATCCAACATGCCTTCACTTATGTCTAATCCAATGATTTTTGACGCTTTTGTTCGGGTTAAATTAATAGCCAAATCTCCAGTTCCTGTTGCAATATCAAGAATATTTTTGGGTTGCGTTTCAGAAACAAGTTGAACAACTTTATTTCGCCATTTTATATCAATACCAAAAGAGATGACTCTGTTTAAGCCATCATATTCGTTTGAGATGGTATCAAACATTTTAGCGATTTGTTGTTTTTTTCCAAGTGTGCTATCTTTATAAGGTGTTATTTTTTTGGACATATCTAATGAGAGCTTTCTTCTTTAGTAATTATAGTGCAAAGAAATACAATTCATAAACAAATCCCTAAAAATAACGTATATTTGCGCATCTTATTAATTGATAATTAATGAAAATTATTATTGCCGGTGCCGGCGAAGTCGGGTTTCATTTAGCGAAGCTTTTATCCTACGAATCACAAGAAATTACACTTATAGATTTGGATAAAGCCAATCTTGTTTATGCAGATACCCATTTGGATATAAAAGTCATGAAAGGTGATGCGACTTCTATTTCTATACTAAAAGAAGCCCGTATTTTAAATTCAGATTTATTCATTTCTGTCACGTCTTCCGAAACTTCCAATATTACGGCTTGTGTTTTGGCCAAACAGTTGGGCGCAAAACGTACTATTGCTAGAATTTCAAATCCAGAATTTATAAACCATAAGGATGAAGTTGGTTTTACCAAATTTGGAATTGATGAACTTATCTCCCCCGAATCTTTAGCTGCTGCTGAAATCGAATTACTATTAAGCCAATCGGTATTTAATGATACCTATGAATTTGAAAAAGGTGCATTAACCATGCTTGGACTTTCACTATCCAAAGACGCCGAAATTATAAATAAATCGGTTAAAGTCGCAGCACAATTACTATCAGACATCCATTTTATTCCTATTGCTATTCAGCGATTTGGTTCACATTCGACCATTATTCCAAGAGGTGATACGGTCTTTAGAGTTGGAGATCGAGTTGTGTTTATAACTTCTGAAGGAGGAGATGAAGAATTATGTAGACTTACGGGAAAGAAAAAAATTGAGATTAAAGATATAATGATTTTAGGAGGAGGTAAAATTGGCTCAAAAACAGCTTGTGACCTTTCTAAAAACTTTAATATAAAACTCGTTGAAAAACTCAAAGATCACGCTTTTGACTTGGCTGAACAACTTCCAGACACACTGGTGATTCATGGTGATGGTCGAAATGTTGAGCTCTTGGAAGAGGAAAACATTAAAGATATGGACGCTTTTATTTCCGTAACCGGGAATTCTGAAACCAATATTATGTCCTGCTTAGTGGCAAAGTCTAAAGGGATCAAGAAAACTATTGCTTTGGTTGAGAATATGGACTATTATGAGTTGTCGCACTCTATTGGAGTTGATACACTTATTAATAAAAAACTACTTGCCGCCAATAGCATTTTTAGATACATCCGTAGAGGAGAAGTAGTTGCGATGACCAAATTAAGTAATATGGAGGCGGAGCTGCTAGAATTTGTAGTCAAACCGACTTCTAAAATCTGTGATAAATACATCAAAAAAATCGACTTTCCACTTTCTGCAATTATTGGTGGTGTGATTAGAAATGAAGAAGGATTTATTGCCTTAGGGGACTTTAAAATTATTTCTGGCGACTGTGTCGTTGTATGTTGTTTACCACAATCCATAAAAAAAGTAGAAAGTTATTTCTACTAAACGATCCAGGTGATGAAACTCAATTATAAAATTATCTTTCACTTTTTTGGACTACTATTATTGTTCAATGGCGGGTTTATGTTGTTAGCCGCACTATTGAGTTTTTTTTATAAAGATGGTGCAACTCTGAATTTGCTTTTAGCAGGGGTTTCTGTTTTGGTATTAGGATTGGTGTCCATGCTGTGTACACGTCATCATACAAAGGAAATGAACAAACGAGAAGGCTATTTGGTCGTAGTTTTTGGTTGGATCGTGATGACCTTATCGGGGACCCTACCGTATTTATTTACAGGGGCTATTCCAGACTTTACAAATGCGATCTTCGAAACTATTTCGGGCTATACAACTACAGGATCTACGATATTAAATGATATAGAAGCACTCCCCAAAGGCGTATTGTTTTGGAGAAGTTTGACCCACTGGATAGGAGGGATGGGGATCATTGTTTTAGCCATTGCAATCCTACCGCTTTTAGGCATTGGAGGAATGCAGCTGTTTGCTGCGGAAGCACCTGGTCCTAGTGCCGATAAATTACACCCTAGAATTACAGATACTGCCAAACGATTATGGCTCATTTATTTTGGGTATACAGCCGCTGAAACCTTGTTTTTGTCCTTAGCTGGCATGTCTTTTTTTGATGCGCTCAATCATTCGATGAGTACTTTGTCAACTGGAGGGTTTTCAACCAAAAATGCTAGTATAGCGCACTGGAATGATACCCCCTTAATTCAGTATATAATTGTGCTATTTATGTTTTTGGCAGGGACTAATTTTGTGTTGAGTTATTTTGCATTTAAGGGAAAAATAAACAAAATAGTAAATGATGATGAATTCAAATTATATTTTAAACTCATAATAATTTTTAGCCTTATTGTGGGTGGAATTTTGTGTTACAATACGTTTTTAAGTGAAGCTTCGACATTCGATCATCCTCTAGTTTGGGGTATTGGAGAGGGGGGGTTCAGGCATGGACTTTTTCAGGTGGTAGCCATTATAACCACTACGGGATTTGTATCTGCTGACTATACCTTATGGTCGCCACTCCTACTTGTGTTTTTCTTTGGATTGATGTTCTTAGGGGGGTCTGCTGGAAGTACTTCAGGAGGTGTAAAAATAGTCCGCCATTTAGTACTTATTAAAAATGGGTTTTTAGAATTTAAAAGAACCTTACACCCGAGTGCCGTTTTACCTGTGCGTTACAATAATAAATCGGTTTCAGGTGAGATTGTATTTAATGTGCTTGGATTTTTTATCCTCTATATGCTATCCTTTATCGTTGGGGCTTTAGGCTTTGCTTTATTAGGTCTTGACTTCGAATCTGCTATTGGTGTTGCTGCCTCAAGTCTAGGTAATGTTGGGCCTGCTATAGGCGAATTTGGACCATCACATAACTTTTTCGAAATGCCAACTGCTGGGAAATGGTGGGCTGCGTTCTTAATGCTAATTGGTCGATTAGAATTATTTACAGTCCTTATACTATTCACCCCTTTCTTCTGGAGAAACCGATAAAAATAACGTTTTCCTCTAGCTTAACGCTTTTTTAATACGACCGATCGCTTCTATGATTTGATCTTGTGAAGCTGCATATGATATTCGAATACAATTAGGGTTTCCAAACGCATCTCCTGTTACTGTAGCAACCAAAGCCGCTTCCAATAGATACAATGAAAAATCAGTTGCATTTTTTATGAGTGTACCATTAAATGTTTTACCAAAAAAGGCTGTCACATCAGGGAATACATAAAACGCACCTTCTGGTGTATTACATGTGAATCCATCAATATCTTTTAATAAACTAAGAATCAAATCCCGACGGACTTTAAACTCGTCAATCATGTATTGAACTTTGACAGGTGATGCTTCTAATGCAGTAATTACCGCGCGTTGTGCAATACAATTAGCGCCACTTGTGATTTGTCCTTGCATTTTGTTACAAGCACGTGCAATTTCAACAGGGCCTCCTAAAAATCCAATCCGCCATCCCGTCATTGCAAAGGCTTTTGACACCCCATTAATGGTGATGGTTCTGTCGTACATATCTTCAAATTCAGCCATACTTGCATGGCCTTCTCCAAAATTAATATGCTCATAGATTTCATCAGAAACAATATAGATGTTAGGATGATTTTTTAAAACATCAGCAAGTGCTCTTAATTCAGATTTACTGTAAACAGATCCGCTTGGGTTACAAGGTGAACTAAACCAAATCATTTTTGTTTTTGGCGTAATTGCAGCTTCTAATTGCTGAGGTGTCATTTTAAAATCATTCTCAATTGAAGTTACCACTTCTACTGGAACGCCATCCGATAGCTTTACAATATCAGCATAACTTACCCAGTAAGGACAAGGTAAAATAACTTCGTCACCCTGGTTTAGTAATACCAATGCGACATTGGCTAAACATTGTTTTGCACCTGTAGAGACTACAATTTGAGCCGGCTCATAACTGAGGTTATTATCGCGTTTAAACTTGGTGATGATCGCTTGTTTCAATTCCGCATATCCATCTACTGGGGTGTAAGAATTGTAGTTTTCATCGATGGCAGTTTTAGCGGCCTCTTTTATGAAATCGGGAGTATTAAAGTCAGGTTCCCCTAAACTTAATCCTATAATATCTTTGCCTTCGGCTTTTAATTCTCTTGCTTTTGCCGCCATCGCTAAGGTCGCTGAGGTGGCCATATTTAAAATTCTTTCAGAAAGTAATTGACTCATGTGTTAATTTTAAGCTGGTATTGCTGTTGCTGGTTTAATTCCCATTTCTTTTAAGTACTTAAAATGGGCTATAATTGCTTTTCTTGTCGTTTCAAATTCGTTATATGGCAGGTTAAATTCCAAGGCTGTTTTCTTTACAATTTTAGCGATTTTGCCATAGTGAACATGTGAGATGTTTGGAAAAATATGGTGTTCTACTTGGTGGTTTAGACCACCTGTAAACCAATTTACCAATTTATTTTTTGGTGAAAAATTCACTGTAGTTAGGAGCTGATGAATGGCCCATGTATTTTTCATAGTACCACTAGCTTCTGGCATTGGCATTTCTGCTTCGTCCATGATATGTGCCAATTGAAACACTATACTAAGGATTAGTCCAGCGGTATAGTGCATGACGAAAAATCCTAGTAACACTTTGTACCAAGCGATATCCGTAATCAATACAGGAAGAACAATCCATAGGCTTAAATACACCACTTTTGAAATGACAAGTGTACTCCAATTTAAAATAGGATTAGGGAATTTTCCATAGGAAAGTTTACGTTTCATATAACGCTTCATCTGTACAAAATCAGTAGTGATTGCCCAGTTAATCGTTAATAAACCGTACAATAAAACAGAGTAAATGTGTTGAAATTTGTGATGACTTTTCCATTCTGTATGTTTTGTAAATCGCAACACTCGACCTGCATCTAAATCTTCATCATGCCCATGAATATTTGTATAGGTGTGGTGTAATACATTGTGTTGAACTTTCCAGTTGTACACATTTCCGGCAAGGATATAAATACTGCCTCCCATAATGTTGTTCACCCAAGGTTTGTTTGAAAATGAGCCGTGATTTCCGTCGTGCATAACATTCATGCCAACGCCTGCCATACCAACACCCATGACTACAGTAAATAATATTTGTAACCATCCTGGCATTTGTAAGTATCAAAAAATAAGGGACTAGAAAAATCGAAAACATGACCACAGTTTTGATCCAAAGTTTCCAATTTCCTGAGCGTTTAATTTTATTTTCTTTAAAATAAGTATTGACTCTACTATTTAATGTTTTAAAAAACTTAGCAGAATCTGTTCTTGAGAATGTAATAGTTGATTTTGTCATGAGTCGAGTTTGTTATTCGTAATCAAAAAATAATAGTCAAATATAAATAATAAAAAAGTTTAGAGCGTGAGGATTTACAATATTTAACAGATTAATGGCTATTTTTGCGGAAAACATATCTACACATGCGTTTAATTCAAAAATATTTCCCAAATCTTTCAGAAAATCAACTAAAACAGTTTGAAGCATTGCAAGGGCTTTATAACGATTGGAATTCACAAATAAATGTGATCTCACGAAAAGATATTGAGGGTTTATACTTACGTCATGTGCTGCATTCTCTGTCTATTGCAAAATTAATCCAATTTAAGGACGGGTCAAAACTACTAGATATTGGTACGGGGGGAGGGTTTCCAGGCATTCCTCTTGCGATTCTTTTTCCTGAAGTTAAATTTCATTTGGTAGATAGCATAAACAAAAAATTGAAGGTTGTCAATGGCGTTGCCAAAAGTTTAGGTCTAGAAAATGTCTACACCACACATGCTAGAGCTGAAGCCATCAAAGGCCAATATGATTTTATAATTAGTAGGGCTGTAACTACGATGCCCGATTTTGTAAGTTGGATTAAAAACAGAGTGGCTAAAAAGAGTATCCACCCGATTAAAAACGGTATTCTCTACCTCAAAGGCGGTGACCTGACCGAAGAGTTGAAACTCTACACCAAAGCATCGCTCTATGATTTGAGTGACTATTTTGAAGAAGAGTTTTTTGAAACTAAAAAAATCGTACACCTCCCGCTTAAATATAAAGGCTAACAGCGATAAAATTTGTATTTTAAGCACGGCTATCTGAAAAGATGGCTTTTTTGTGCATTGTTTTAAGTTGAATCTCGTCATAATAAATTATTGGTTTTAAATCACAAGTTATTTACTATCAACTATTTAGACATTACTTTTGAAGCATTATTTTTGGATACTAACAAAATAGTTTATAGATTTGAGTGACGAAGACCCCAAGTCTAAATCTTTATAAGCAATTTAACCGAAGTTTTAGATCTAATTTTAGTGAATTACATAATGGAAAAGTTCCGATATCTGCCTGATGAAGGCGGTATTAAGACATAAGGGGTTATTGTAATATAGAATTTACATTTGTAATTTGAGGAAAACTAGAATACAATTTTAAGAACTTAAAAATACTGATTATCAGTACTATATATAAAATAATTAAACCCTAAGACATGTTGGGAATATCGGTACTGGTACCGATATACAGTAGTTGTGTGCCATATAAAAACTGACCGCAAATGAAAGACGAAAAAATATTCTCAAC
>JABAYZ010000054.1:0-383 GCA_018608735.1 Flavobacteriaceae bacterium
GGTATTGTACTCTCTGGTTGGGAAGACTTTCTTTTGGAGCATTCTGAACAGAGTCAATCTGAAACCTTGATAAAAGATCAAAGATATAATTATGAGGTCATCCCCTATGTTTGGAACAATATTTGGGGTGGCGGGAGAGAAGACATGAACTATAAATTTGCCAATTTGGGGTTCAAAACAGTGATGAGTAACTCATCGGCTTTTTACTTTGATATGGCGGATGATCGCGACATGGAAAGCCATGGATTAAACTGGTCTGGTTATGTGGATTATTTTGATGCATGGGCAATTGACCCAGAAAACATCTTCGCTAATGGGATACTTAATGAAAAGCATAAATTATCGGAGGAATATATCGCCAAAAAAGTAACATTAGATCCCAA
>JABAYZ010000054.1:393-12118 GCA_018608735.1 Flavobacteriaceae bacterium
AATTGCAATGGCTGTTTTATTGGATTGTTCTGATTTCATCTACTAAAAATAAGTAATTATTGTTATTAATGTATTTTATTTAAAATTAAACCGTCAGTTATAAGTCATCGATATTGGTCACTTTATACATTGGAATTCAACACTTTTTCTTTTCCGTAAATAATCTACAAAGTAAACATAAGCATAAATTATCGGAGGAATATATCGCCAAAAAAGTAACATTAGATCCCAATAAGCGCAGTAATCTGATTGGGATACAAAGTCAATTATTTGGTGAAACAGTTCGTAATGAAGCGATTTTAAACGAGATGATCTTACCCAACCTGATGGTATTTGCCGAGCGAGCTTGGGTCAGTCGTCCTGATTGGATAAATCTTCCAGCAAGTCAACAAAAAGCACCTATGCTTGAGCAATGGAATGTGTTTGTTAACACATTAGGGCAAAACACTATTCCCTTTCTAAACAAGCAGTTTAAAGATTTAAATATCCATCTTCCTAAACCAGGAGGTATCATTAGAAATGACACCTTATTTGTTCGCACACATTTTCCAGGCATTAAATTACGCTATTCGATTGATGGCGCCTTGCCCACCACAAACGATAAAGTTTATGATGGTCCCATTTCCGTAGCAGCTGATGCGAAAGTAATGCTTCGTGCATTTGACAACAACGATAAAGGTGGGAAAGCAATTGAAGTAATTCGCTAGCTTATTTTAGTAGGATGGGGATTAATTTATTCGCATTTAATCAACGATAGCTTGATAGATTAAATTGCGTAGTTTTTGATGGTCATCTAGATTGATTGGGGCTACCTGTGTGAAGTAAACAACAACTAGGTTTTCATTTGGGTCAACCCAATAGCTAGAGTGATAGGCACCACCCCATCCGTATTCACCAAGGCTTCCAAGCACTCCGCGATCTCCGGCATCTGTTGTAACAGAAAATCCTAATCCAAAGCCCACACCCCAATCCCATGGAAACTTTACATCTTTGTAATGATCTCCACCCAAATGATTGGCGGTCATGAGTTCAACAGATTTTCTAGATAATATTCTCACATCATTATACAACCCATTGTTAAGCATCATTTGAAGAAAAATGGCATAATCGGTAGAAGTACTTAACAAGCCTGCGCCTCCCGAAAAACTGCGGCCTGGACCATTTAAATACTGCCCTTGCGTTTGATTGTTCCCAATACAGTTTACTTCATCATCCCATTTAAATTGGGGTCTTCCATCGGCAGCAGCTCTCAAAAGTTTATCACCACATTGGCTGTAAACAACGCTAAGTCTTGAAGCCTTTGACTTTGGCAAATAGAAATGTGTATCTATCATGCCCAAGGGATCCAATATGCGCTCTTTCAGGAACACCTCTAATGATTGTCCAGAAACAACCTCTATAACAGCACCGAGGATGTCAGTACTATAACCATAAACATACTTTTCTCCAGGATGAGCCTCCATGGGTAGTTTAGCCATTCTTTTTACTGTTTTAAGAATAGGTTCATTCCTGTGAGCAAAATACCAACCTTGCATCCCTGCTTTTTCCCATTCTTCTGAAGCCAATCCATATCCATAATCAATTCCAGCAGTGTGGGTAAGCAAGTCACGAAGTTTAATTTGCCTTTTCGCTTTTTCTACAGTAAAGCTTCCATCAGCAGATTTTACAGCAACAGTAGATTCTTCAAATTCTGGTATATAATTCGATAAAGGATCTGAAATCAAAAGCTTGCCCTCTTCTTGGAGCATCATGATACCAACACTGACAATTGCCTTTGTTTGAGAGGCAATTCTAAAAATATTATCCTTTTGCATGGGAATATTTTGTTCCATATCGCTCATGCCTATCGCCTGATGGTATACAATCTTTCCATTTCTAGCAACTAAAACGACAGCACCAGGCAATTTCCCCATCGCAACATAGTCAGAAAATACCCTGTCGATATTTGATAATCTCTCTGAAGAAAAACCGTTGTTCTCAGGAAGGTCTACTTTGAGCTCTTGCCCAAAAATAAAGCTAAAAAATACGGATAATAAAAAAATGACATGAAAATGCAAATACTTGAAAAACATCGAAAAAAATTTTCATAAATATAGTAAATCTATCATAAAATAATCGACTATTTGACAGATAAACCTTCCAAAATAGGATGTAAAACCGTGGGTTTAATGGGCTTTTGAAAAGCAGCCTTTCACTTTAATCATATTGTTGGAAATTTCCGGCAAATAAGTCGACTTAAAAGAGGTTCCTTCGGTTTCAACCAACCTTATTAAGTCAATTTTATAAAAAATCTATGGGCTTTTAGAACGTTCAAGCCCATGCTGAGGGAAATCAATCTACTTAGTGTTTTAATTCTAAAATTTTAGTTGAGTGCTATAAATTATCCTCCAAATCTTCATCATCATTTATAGGATTGTCAAAATCTATAAAATCATCTTCTTCTTCAAAAATAGTGTCTTCATGTTGTTTAATGGCTTGTTGAAGTTTACTCCCTATTTTGACCAAATAAATGGTGTCTTCTGCATTAACCTTAACCGCTTTAACTATCTCACCCGATGCAGAAGTAAATTCTATGATGTCGTCTTCGTCATCAAATCCATAGGGATATTGACTAACCAACAAATCCAAAATGTCCTTGGTCAACTTTTTATAATCTACAATTAATCTTTTCATATTAACTATTTAAAATATACGCAAATACCAATGGTGCTACGATTGTCGCATCGCTTTCAATGATAAATTTGGGTGTATTTATATCCAGCTTTCCCCATGTTATTTTTTCGTTGGGAACAGCACCAGAGTAGGAACCATAACTTGTTGTGGAGTCACTAATTTGGCAAAAATAACTCCAGAAAGGGGTGCTTTCTTGTTCCATGTCTTGATATAGCATGGGGACAACACATATTGGGAAATCGCCAGCAATGCCTCCTCCAATCTGAAAAAATCCAATTCCATTAGCAGAATTACGATTATACCAATCTGCCAAAAAAGTCATGTATTCAATTCCCGATTTCATGGTACTTGCTTTGAGTTCGCCTTTTAGCACATAGGAGGCAAAGATGTTACCCATGGTGCTGTCTTCCCAACCTGGAACTACCATTGGAAGGTTTTTTTGAGCTGCAGCAAACACCCATGAATCCTTGGGGTCAATTTCGTAAGCATCCTCTAGGACACCAGACAATAACAATTTATACATAAACTCATGCGGAAAAAATCGTTCATTATTATCTTCAGCATCTTTCCAAATTTTAAAAATGTGATGCTGTAACTTCCTAAACGCTTCTTCTTCGGGTATGCAAGTGTCCGTTACGCGATTTAATCCTTTTTCAAGTAAATTCCATTCGTCTTGAGGGGTTAAGTCTCTATAATTTGGGATGCGCTTATAATGAGAATTCGCTACCAAGTTCATGATATCTTCCTCTAGGTTAGCTCCCGTACATGAAACAATATGAACTTTATCCTGTCGAATCATTTCAGAAAATATTTTTCCAATTTCAGCTGTACTCATGGCTCCAGCCAGTGAAACTAACATTTTAGCCTTATTCTCCAACTGCTCTTTATAGGCCTTGGCGGCATCTGCTAGGGCTGCAGCGTTAAAATGCAAAAAATAGGTGTCTATAAACTGTGTTATGTTTCCTTTATCAATCATTTTCATTTCCAAAATCGTTTTGTCCTTTTAGTTTATCTATTTTTTTAATTTTCTCTGTAGATTCAATGATTTCTAAAAAGTCATCATAATCGTGCTGGCAAAACTTGTAGGACAACATTTTATAATAGAGTTTAGCAATCATAAAATCAGGTGCTTTGTTTGTTGGATTAGGACAAAGTTCAACTATGTCAAAGCCAACAACGTTTTTCTCCATAAACACTTTTTTTAGAAACTCTATGGTTTCATACCAGAGTAAACCCCCTGGTTCAGGAGTGCCAGTAGAAGGCATTATAGAAGGATCAAAAACATCAACATCAAATGTAATAAAGACATGATCTGTCATCATATCTATAGCACGATCTACCCAAGAGTCATCATAAATCATTTGCTCAGCAAAAAACACTTGATCTGTGTTCATTGTCTCTTTTTCGCTACTGTCCATAGAGCGAATTCCAACCTGAATTAAATTGGTGGTTTTGCTAGCCTCATAAACAGCACATGCGTGGTTGTAGGGAGTCCCGTTATATTCATCCCTCAAATCGGCATGAGCATCCAAGTGGAGTACTGTCAAGTTTTTAAATGATTCCTCAAAGGCACGAATTGTTCCAATGGAGACCGAGTGTTCACCGCCAAAAACAGTAACAAACTTGTTTTGTTGGATGTACTTTTTCACTGTTTTGTGCACTTGTTCAACCACGAGGTCTGGGGAGGAGTTCTCGCTAATTGGTTCTGCTAGGTATATCCCTCTTTTATATACTTCGCTATTTGTTTCAATGTCATAGAGCTCCATATTTTCGGAAGCCGCTAAAAAAGCATCAAAGCCTTTGTCTGCACCTTTCTGCCATGTGCTTGTGCCATCATAGGGGACCGAAATAAGTACTGTTTCAGCACGGTCTAATTTTGCGTATTTATCAGGAATCCCTGCATAGTTTTTAGCATTAATCATATCCTAGAATTTTAAAAAAATCGTCTTTAGTTTGTTGATTTCGGAACAAACGACTACTAATTACCCCCTTTTCGTCTTTGTCAATCAAAATATGTTTTGGGTTTGGAATTAAACAATGTTGCAAACCACCAAAACCACCAATATTTTCCTGATAAGCTCCTGTATTAAAGAATCCAATGTAAAGCGGCTTCTTTGTGTCGAACTTTGGAAGGTAAATGGCATTAATATGTTGTTCGCTATTGTAATAATCATCGCTATCGCACGTAAGTCCCCCAAGAAGTACACGCTCGTAGGAATCTTCCCATCTATTAATGGGCAACATAATGAAGCGTTTGTTTATGGCCCAAGCGTCTGGTAGTGTGGTAATAAAGGAGGAGTTAATCATGTTCCATTTTTCTCGATCGTTTTGTTGCTTTTGGTATAAAACTTCAAAAATAGATCCCCCACTTTCGCCAACAGTGAAACTTCCAAATTCAGTGAAAATATCTGGAACTGGTACATTTTCTTCTTCACAAGTGAGTTGAATTTGATTGATGATTTCATCAATTATATAGGTGTAATCAAAATCAAAATTAAGGGAGTTTTTAATTGGAAAACCCCCGCCTATATTTAAACTATCAAGTGTTGGACATACTTTTTTTAAGGTTGTATAAACACGAAGGCATTTCAATAACTCATTCCAGTAGTAGGCATTGTCGCGGATACCCGTATTAATAAAAAAGTGAAGCATTTTTAGGTCTACCTTTGGATTGTTCTGAATGTGCTCCTTAAAAAATGGAACTATATTCTTGTAGCCAATTCCCAACCTTGAGGTATAAAACTCAAACTTGGGCTCTTCCTCAGAGGCAATTCGAATTCCAATTTTAAACGAATTATCTACTGCGGCTGATAGGAGGTCCAGTTCTTCGTAATTGTCTACAATTGGAATGCAGTTGGAGTGACCATTGTTTATTAATCTTCCAATATTAGCAACGTACTGATCTCGTTTAAAACCATTACAAAGCACAAAGGTGTCATTCGTAATTTTTCCTGATTTTTTTAATTCTTCAACAATGTCAATATCAATGGCCGATGAGGTTTCAATATGTATGTTGTTTTTCAAGGCTTCATCAAGTACAAACTTAAAATGAGAACTTTTTGTGCAATAGCAATAGTGATACTCACCGGGATAGTTATGTTTAGCCATGGCTTCTGAAAACCAGCCCTTCACCTTAGTAATGTTGTTGGAAATTTGTGGCAAATAGGTGAACTTTAAAGGAGTTCCATAGGTTTCAATTAACTTTATTAAGTCAATATTGTGAAATGTCAAATGGCCTCCAGAAAGCTCAAACTCTTGCTGAGGGAAATCAAACGATTGTTCGATTAAATCAATATATCGTGTATTCATTTTTCATATTATATACATAAACTCTGTTTTAAAAATAGCTATAGTAAAATATGAAAACCTAGACCCTACAATGATAATTGGGCTCAAGAGAATAAAGGACTTTTAAAGGAAAAAGTCTACGGATAAAAACAGAAGCTAGCTTTAAATTTCGGGAGCCTAAACGATAGACTAGAGTTGAGTTTGACTTCTTAACCCTCAACACACCGAACGTGTAAACGCGTTTCAAGTTGGTTCAGCTAATATTGTACTAATATATATTTTTTTGGTTAAAGTTGCTAATTCCATTCAAAAAGTCTTTGCTGTTTCAAGTTTAGGATAGCGTGGAGGAGGTAAGGTTAGGAAACCCGTCCATTTTTATCCGATTTTTCCCGCTCCATCACCCGAGAGAATTATTCGCAATTTTCGAGCAGTCCATCAAAAATTATCTTTAAACCTTTCGTTTTATTCTTCAGCTTTGTTCTACTGGATTGAATGGCATAAATTAAGTGCACAATCAATTAAAGGTGCACCGAAATAAATAAAATGAATTAATCAAACCTTTAAGTAATAATTTGTACTATTTCTTGAAAGATCAATTTATTCTATACTACGAGGGAATTCTAAACACTTAATTTTGTAATTTTGACCGAATTAAATTATTAGGATTATGGCATTTGACATTGAAATGATCAAGGCAGTCTATGCACGATTAGAAAATCGTGTTGCTGAAGCAAGAAAATTAACAGGAAAACCCTTAACCGCTTCTGAAAAGATTTTGTACTCTCACTTGTGGGATGGAAAATCAGAACGTCCTTTCACACGAGGAGAAGATTATGTTGATTTTGCACCAGACCGCATTGCTTGCCAAGATGCCACAGCACAAATGGCTTTATTGCAGTTTATGCAAGCGGGCAAACCTAAAGTGGCCGTCCCAACAACGGTACATTGTGATCACTTAATTCAAGCTAAATCGGGTGCGGAAATTGATTTGAAATCCGCGAATTCTACCTCTGCAGAGGTATTTAACTTTTTAGAATCAGTTTCCAACAAATACGGTATTGGATTTTGGAAGCCAGGAGCGGGGATTATCCATCAAGTAGTTTTAGAAAATTATGCATTCCCAGGAGGAATGATGATCGGTACAGATTCGCATACAGTTAATGCCGGTGGATTAGGAATGTTGGCCATTGGTGTAGGTGGTGCAGATGCTGTTGATGTTATGGCTGATATGCCTTGGGAGCTAAAATTCCCAAAACTAATCGGTGTAAAACTTACCGGAAAATTAAACGGTTGGACAGCACCTAAAGATGTTATTTTAAAAGTTGCGGGTATCCTTACTGTTAAAGGAGGTACTGGAGCAATTATTGAATATTTTGGAGATGGTGCAGAATCCATGTCTTGTACTGGAAAAGGAACCATTTGTAATATGGGAGCTGAGGTTGGTGCGACAACCTCCACTTTTGGCTATGACACTTCTATGGAAAGGTACCTGAGAGCAACCGATCGAGACGATGTAGCCGATGCTGCCAATGCAGTAAAACAACACCTTACTGCCGACCCCGAAGTGTATCAAAATCCAGAACAGTATTTTGACCAAGTGATTGAAATTGATCTGGATACCTTAAGCCCCCACATTAACGGACCCTTTACTCCTGACTTAGCAACCCCAGTTGCAGAAATGTCCAAAGTAGCAAAACAAAACGACTGGCCCTTACAAGTAGAATGGGGCTTGATTGGATCATGTACGAACTCCTCCTACGAAGACCTTTCTCGAGCGGCCTCTATTGCTAAACAAGCGGTAGAAAAAAACTTAGTAACCAAAGCCGAATTTGGAATCAATCCGGGATCGGAACAAGTGCGTTATACAGCAGAAAGAGATGGATTACTTGAAATTTTCGAAGATTTAGAGGCTAAAATATTTACCAATGCCTGTGGTCCTTGTATTGGACAATGGGCTCGAGAAGGAGCAGACAAACAAGAAAAAAATTCCATCATTCACTCCTTTAACCGAAACTTTTCTAAACGTGCAGATGGCAATCCAAACACCCATGCCTTTGTAGCTTCACCCGAAATGGTGGCTGCGGTTGCAATTTCTGGAAGATTGGATTTTAACCCACTAACAGATAGCTTGATTAACCAAAAGGGAGAAGAAGTAAAATTAGATCCTCCCACTGGGCTGGAATTACCTCCTTTAGGATTTGATGTTAAAGACAATGGATACTTGGCTCCAGTTAAAGACGGTTCCCAAGTACTGGTAGAAGTCAAAGAAGATTCAGAAAGATTACAGCTTTTAACACCCTTTAAAGCTTGGGATGGTGACAACCTCACTGGAGCAAAATTGTTAATCAAAGCGCATGGCAAATGTACCACCGACCACATCTCAATGGCGGGACCTTGGTTGCGTTTTAGAGGGCATTTAGATAATATTTCTAACAACTGTTTAATTGGTGCGGTCAACGCCTTTAATCAAAAAACAAACTTTGTTAAAAACCAGATGACAGGTGAGTATGGTGGTGTGCCAGATGTACAACGCAAATACAAAGCTGCTGGAATTGAAACCGTGGTTGTAGGAGATCATAACTATGGTGAAGGTTCTTCTCGAGAGCATGCAGCTATGGAGCCGCGTTTCTTGGGCGTAAAAGTAGTTTTAGTAAAATCTTTTGCTCGTATCCACGAAACGAATCTAAAGAAACAGGGAATGTTAGGAATAACATTTGCAAATGAAGCAGACTATGATCTTATTCAAGAGGACGATACGTTCAACTTTTTGGATTTAAAAGATTTTGCCCCTGGCAAACAAATTACTGTTGAGGTTGTTCACGCAGATGGATCGAAAGATACCATTATGGCTAACCACACCTACAACGCACAACAGATAGAGTGGTTTAAAGAAGGGTCGGCGTTAAACTTGATCAAAAAACAAAATGGAGCTTAATTCAGGAAATGAGGTGTAATAAACCTGCATTTCATAAAGAATTAGTTTAATTTAAAAAACGTTGTTCATGCAACGTAAATAACTTAAAGAGTTTGTTTAGTTTGGTTGCTACTCAAGCTCTTTTTGCTTTAGAGGTTGTCTGAAGCCTCAACAAAGCGCGTTTTTAGATTCACATTTTCCATGTCTTTATCTAGAGGGAACATAGGCCTTTGGATTCGCTTGTAGCCCAAGCGCTCTAAATCTTGATCGACTCCTCCTGGAGTTAGCGCCATTATCCAGTCGCCACGCATGTCGTAAAGCTCTGGAACTAAATATCCAATTTTAACAACTAAAATATCTGCTTTGCGTGGGTTCAATCCTAGTTGAGTAAAATCCTTTTCCTTGTGGTAGGGTTTTCTTTTTTTAGTAACAATCACTTTAATACTTCCTACCCTTACAACCACTTCAGTTTGGGCATGTACGTCTCCTTCATGGATAGCCTCTACGATACCTTCCAATAAGAGAGGAGGAGCAAAGCGATTGTCCACAGACGCGCCTACTTTTGCAGAAACATAATTATTTACCCCTACTTTTAGTGCGGCATCGATCATTTCAGGACCTGGAATAGAAGCATAAATCAATTCAGGACCTGAGGATTTTTTAAAGGCTTTTTGATTGAGTAATTCACGAAGCGTCCAAGTGACATCTCCCGCACCGCCTGCGGTTGGATTGTCACCCATATCACTAATAATGTAAGGTTTTTTTTCAGAGGTTAAAGCATAGGATAGAGCGGTATCCAAATCTGCTGTAGGGGCTACAAATTCAAATTGGTCTCGCACGTTCCAAAAATGTTGGGCTAAGGTTTCTGCACTTTCGCTTACGGCATATTTATCATCACCAGTAACCATTACCACAGCGTGATTTCTGGGTTCATCTGCCCAGGCATACCCTATCCAAATAGCGGCATCGATAACCCCCTCCTTTTCTGTCTGGGGTTGTACTTTGGCATACAAGCTTTTCCCAGGCTCTATTCGTGTACTGGTTTTTTCTCCAGGAAGCAAAATAGGAATGGGGATCCAAGCTTTGTATTTAGGCTTTCCCTTTCCGGTAAGTAAACGCTCTAAAAGATTGTCAACTGCTCGCTGTTTGGATTCCAAGGCATCTTCATGGGGTGCCTTGCGATAACAGGTGATCAAGTCGGTGTGTTGTGCCAAACGTTGGGACACATTTCCGTGGAGATCCATAGAAGTAGAAATAAGCGTTTTTGTTCCAATAAGTTCTCGAATTTTTTGGATAAAATCACCTTCTGGATCGTCCAGGCCTTCCACACTCATTGCACCGTGAATATCAAAAAAAAGTCCGTCAAGAGGCAATTCTTTTTTTAACAGGGCAAGGGTTTTTCCTACCAATGAATCATAGGCTTTCCGGGTAACAATCCCTCCAGGTAGGGCGTGTCCTCTAAGGGTGGGAGCCCAATTGGCAGCAACTCTTTGTGGACTACCTTCTTTTAAAAACGGATAATAGTCAAAAATAGCGGCTCCTTCTCTTGCTAAAAATGCAGCAGCATCTGTTGTAGCAGGAGAAAATGTACTGGATTCTATGGCCAATCCTGCAATGGCTATTTTGGGATTTTTAATAGGTTTTGAAGAGGTATCCGACTGACAACCGTTGAGAAAAGCAAGTATGAAAAGTGCAGAAATAATTTTTATAAATCTTGAAACTATAATAAAAAAGTATTTAACTAAAGATATAACTTTCAAAGATAAATTGAAATCGGACTAGCTATTGTTTTTAGAATTATGACTGTATGGTTTAGTCATAATGATAGAAATACCTTTATTCATGGATTTATTTTCAACCATAGGTGTGTCTATAACGGATTCGAAAACAAAAAAAAGAGCAAGAAAATAATACGCAGGAATAAATTTTTCATTTGTAAAAGTTAGATTTTATCCCCCAAGACTATGGTATAAAAGTCAATTATTGACTAACTATAAATTAAAAGTCACTTTATTAAAAAATTAAGCGTAAATTAATTGACGATTAATACAGACTTAAGTTTTACGCTAAGTAGATTGGCTTAAATTTATGTCTATATTAATTTATAATTTCATTTTGAGAATAACTATTTTGATAATCGGGATAATAATTTCAACTATTTGACGATGAAATCATGACTTTTATCTAAAAAGTTAAGTTCAAAACAACACTAAATTTATATTACTCTTGAAAGACATTCATATCAAAATGCACAAAATCTCGAAAGATTTCCTGTCAATAATTTTATTGTTGACTGCTTTTGGGGTAAATGGTCAAGGAATCAATTTTAATTCAAGTGATGATGCAATTACTGATAGAACTTCCTATAATGTGTTTGAATATAAACAACCAAAATTTATTAATGAATTTAGCCTTGATTTCGAATTATCGATACACGATCCGGATAAGTTTGGATATATACTAAATATTAAGGATAAAAATAACTCTGCATCCTATTCACTTGTTTATGTTGGCAACGATGAAGATTATGGAGAAATAAAATTGAATTTAGATGGCGTTAAAACCTTAGTCTCTATACCTTTTTTAAAGAAAATATTTAATGCAAAAAACTGGATTAAAATATATTTAAATTTCAATCCAGTTACAAAAGAAATACGTTTAGCTGTTAATGGAAATAAAGATTTTTCAAAAGAGAACTTGTTTAAGGCACGAATTGAGCCTGAAATTTATTTTGGAAAACATAGAAGTATTATAGACGTTCCTTCCATGTCTTTGAGGGATTTAAGCATTAAAAACAATAAAAGTTTATATTATTTTGGCTTGAATGAAAGTGAGGGAAATAAAGTTTTT
>JABAYZ010000075.1 GCA_018608735.1 Flavobacteriaceae bacterium
TTTTATTACGGTACAACAACCAATTCATGTCGCGGCTGACCTTATACCCTAATTTTTCATAAAGAGGAATCGCTGAGTTTCCTTTATTTGTATGTAAAATAGGGCGTTTATTTGATTTTAAAATCTCTTTTGTGGTGTGCGCAACCAATTGTTTTGCATAACCTCTTCGGGTATAATCCGGGTGTGTAACAACCGCACTTACCTCAATGAAATCATTGGTTTGTAAACGTTGACCAGAAATTGACACTAGTTTGCCGTCGTTGAATATCCCAAAAAACTTACCCATTTCAAAAGATTTTTTTTGATAATACCCTGGCATAACCAACCATATTAAATCATAAATCTCAGTACTGTGTTTTGCTGATAAAGTAATAATCTGTTCTGTTGGTATAACATCTACTAGCTGCTCCAAAACCATCTGACAACCCTCAATCTTTTTTTCTAGAACGATCCTACTGGAATCAATCTGTGGCATTTCATGGCCTGAAACTAAAAAGAATTTTTCTGTTAATTTTGAATACTCATTTATGGCGTTTCTAGTTTTAGAAACATCAGTAAAAGCGCCGAATGTACAGACTTCTGGATGGTAAAACTGAACACCATCATAATCTATAACAAATTTTTTATGCGTCTCATTTAAGGAGAACCACACAGGATTTTTTAATTTTTTTTCTAAATTGGTCATTTTTTAGTACAAAAAAACACGCAAAAATTGCAAGCACGTAAATATATGCTATTTATACTAATTGTGGCACTTCGTGAAATCGATTTGCATGGTTTGCTGCTTGGATCAAATACAAAAAAAAGATACAAACGATCATAGCAAATGCCCCCTAAAACATTGAGGACACTAAACATTAAACCACCAATCTTGATGTGGAATTTTAGTGATGTATTGTAAAACAAAAGTCCAAAAAATGATTGTACCTTTGAGGGCTTAAATCATTAACCCATTTACAATTGGCTTAGCATGGCAAAACTTCCAAAACAATACCAGTTTTTAGACTTATCCGACTATGGTCGTACTGCAGGCCATTGGATTGCAAGCCAACTTAAACACACCCGGTTTACTCCAATTCATGTGACCACACTTTTTATTGTTGCCGGGCTCATTGCTATTGGATGTATGCTGAACGGCTACTATAAAACCGCTGCTGTTTTCATCATACTAAAATCTGTTATAGATGCTGCCGATGGCGAATTATCCCGTCTAAAAAACACACCGTCATATACGGGGCGTTACTACGATTCTATTGCCGATTTTGTTCTTAATTTTTGTTTTCTATTAGCTTTTTGGCACATCACAAATGGTTCAATACTATACATGTTTATTGCCTTTTTTGGCATTCAATTACAAGGTACGGTCTACAACTACTATTATGTCATTTTAAGAAACGCTGTAGAAGGGGATTCTACCAGTCGAATCTTTGAAGATGCAGCACCAAAAGCGCTCAAAGGCGAAAGCCAACGCACGGTTAATATCTGTTATAAAATTTACGATGTTTTATACATCACCTTTGATAAGATCATGTATTATATGGACAAAAACGCCAGTGATAGCCCACCCTTCCCAAAGTGGTTCATGACCCTCGTATCCATGTACGGACTCGGGTTTCAACTCTTGTTTATGGCAGCCATGTTGGCCTTTAATCTGGAAGCCTATGTAATACCTTTTTTTATTGGCTATTCCGCCTTGATAATTGTATTTGTGGGTATCAGAAAATTAGTGCTGAAGCCCTTATAAAGTCGGCGCAATTTTAGCAACCGCCGCAATAGTTTCGTCTAAATCCTCGTAGGTCAAAGCATCTGTAATAAACCAAGTTTCGAAAGCGCTGGGTGCGATATAAATACCCGCGTTAAGAAGCCCATGAAAAAAGGTTTTAAAACGCTCATTATTTCCTTCTGCTGCGGTTTCAAAATCCACAACAGCTGTTTCAGAAAAATGCACAGAAATCATTGATCCTACTCTGTTAATGGTATGCGAAATTTTATGCGCAGTTAAAGCCGTTGCAATACCCTCATGTAAATAGGCCGTTTTTTGAGCCAAACGCTCAAACAGTTCGACGTCGGATTCTAACGCCTGGAGCATGGCATATCCTGCAGCCATTGCCAAAGGATTTCCGCTCAAAGTTCCCGCTTGATATACAGGACCTAAAGGAGCTAAATGATTCATGATTTCATGTCGTGACGCAAAAGCACCTACAGGCAAACCGCCACCAATAACTTTTCCAAAACACACAATATCCGCATTGACGCCATACAGTTCTTGAACCCCGCCTTTTGCCAAACGAAAACCAGTCATAACCTCATCAAAAACTAAAACTGCCTGATGAGTATCACACAAAGTTCGGAGGCCTTCCAAAAATCCTGGATCAGGTGGAATACAGCCCATATTACCCGCAACAGGCTCAACGATTATACAGGCAATTTGAGATGGATTTGCTTCAAAAATTGCAGCAACAGCTTCTAAGTTATTATACGGCGCTAAGAGGGTGTCTTTGGCAGTCCCTTTGGTAACTCCAGGGCTATTAGGGCTTCCAAAAGTTACGGCACCACTCCCCGCTTGAATCAAAAAGGAATCTGAATGGCCATGATAGCAACCCGCAAATTTTATGATTTTTTCTTTGCCCGTAAATCCACGTGCCAAACGCACGGCACTCATACAGGCCTCAGTTCCAGAATTTACAAAACGAATTTGATCAATATTTGGCACCATTGACACTGCCAGTTCTGCGATTTTAGTTTCAATTTCTGTTGGCATCCCAAACGATGTCCCTAATTCTGCTTTCTCTATGACCGCTTCGATTACAGGAGGATAGGCGTGACCAAGAATCATTGGACCCCAAGAATTTATATAATCAATAAGGCGATTGCCATCAGCATCATACAAATAAGCACCCTTTGCTTGGTTTACAAAAATAGGTGTTCCGCCTACGGCTTTAAAAGCACGCACAGGAGAGTTGACGCCACCAGGAATCACTTCCGAAGCCGCTTTGAACAATTGACTACTACGTTGGTATCTCATGAAATTAGTTTGAAGAAATTATAAGTTTTTGCCCCACCCTTAAAGCTGATGAATTGAGCTTATTTTGGCGTTTAATGGCATCCACTGTCGTATTGTATAATTTTGAAATGGAGTATAAAGTATCCCCCTTTTTGACAGTATATCTTTTTTTGGTTGTTTTTGATGGTGACACTTGTTTTGAACGTGAGTTTTTTGTCTTAGTATCAAATTTATATAGCTCATAACGTTCAATAAGAGCTATAAGTTTCTGTGGGTATTTTGGATCTGTGGCGTAGCCCGCTTTCCGCAGGCCTTTGGCCCATCCTTTATAATCGTCTTTTCTTAATTTAAATAAGGCAGCATAGCGTTTTCGGTAGGCTAAAAACTCCGAATGATCCCTGAAAGACGTACTTGGGTCTTTATATTTTCTAAAACATTCTTGATTTTTATCATCATCGTGAAAAATTTTAGCACCTGTCCAATCGTGGCATTTGATACCAAAATGATTATTGGCAACTCGAGCCAAACGTCCTTTTCCTGATCCAGACTCTAAAATTCCTTGAGCTAAAGTGATACTCGCTGGAATATCAAATAATGTCATTTCATTGATGGCCGCTTGTTTAAAATACGAAATGTATTCCAAGGTTGTGTTAATAATTGGTGTATGCTTAGAAGGTTTGGGCTTAGAAGGTTTGGGCACCGTGACCACCACTTTCGGTGGAGCTGAACGTTGCTTAACCTTTTTCCTCGAACCACAACTTGTGACTAAAAATCCTAAAAAAATAAAAATTATTATGCGTTTCATATCTATACTATTACATCTAATTTTTTTTGTTTCAATCTTAAATTCATCCCTTCAATACCTTGTAAACCTCCAGTATGAATGGCTAAAACTTTGATGTTTTTTGATAGTTCTCCCGATTGAATCGCATCAAAAATACCGTACATCATTTTAGCAGTATACACAGGGTCCAAAGGAATATTGTAAATGGATTTAAAATCGTTCATAAACGATATTAATTTAGAATCCACCCTGGCATAGCCCCCAAAATGATAGGCTTCCCAGAGTTCCCAATTAGATTGTGTTGCAAATTTACGAATATCTTGGTTTAAAAAACCGCCTTTGAGCGCTGGAAATCCAATAATTTTTTGAGTTGGAAGACTTGCGTTTATAAGCCCTGATATGGTACCACCTGTTCCAACTGCACAACAAATAACATCAAAAGCCTGATCTTTTTCAGTAAGAATTTCCTGACACCCTTTGACCGCTAAGGCATTGGTTCCCCCTTCAGGGATAACATAAAAATTTTCATAGGTCTCCAAAAGTGTTTTTAAATACGCTAAATCCGTTTTGTCATTATAGGTAGATCGCGATACAAAATCTAAATGCATACCGCAAGATTTGGCATAACTAAGCGTTGAGTTCAGTGCAGTATTTGAAGCTAATTCTTCGCCTCTAATAATCCCCACAGTTGGAATATTTAAGGCTTGACCCGCCGCTGCCGTAGCCGCAATATGATTTGAGAATGCACCACCAAATGTAAGAATTCCGTTGTAATTTTCAGATTGTGCTTTTTGTAAATTATACTTCAGTTTTCTATATTTATTGCCCGACACTGTTGGATGAATCAAATACTCTGGCTTCAATGAAACCTGAGCATTCAATCGAATATTTTCTAACGTCTTAATAGAGAGCATTGCTGTAAAGTCTGAAACGTAAAAATACTAAATACTTTAGTGAATGTATTCCTGTTAGAACTAATAACACAAAAATCTTTAAGAAATTGCTTATGTGAAATTTACATTATATTTGTTAGATATGAAAAAACACATTCCAATAGAAGACGGCGACTACTACCTTACCTCAGAAGGGTATCGTTGTTTTACGGAACAATACCATCTCAAACGCGGCTACTGTTGTGAGAGTGGATGTAAGCATTGTCCGTATGGTTATAATACTCGAACTAATACACAAACTCCTTCAAAGTGAATTCCATAAAACTTACATTCGAACAAGAAATCTTAGAGGGAATACCATCAATTCTCCCAACTCTACGGCCGTTTGACGAGAGCTATAACCATGCGCCCAAACGAAAAGCAATTTTAAGTTCTGAAGAGACTAAATTGGCTTTACAAAATGCGCTGCGGTATTTTGACAAAAAACACCACGACGTCCTTATTAAAGAATTCAAAAATGAATTGGATTCTTATGGAAGAATATACATGTACCGCTTTCGCCCTATCCATAAAATCGTCGCGCGATCCATAGAAGATTATCCCGCAAAAAGCAAACAAGCTGCTGCGATCATGCTTATGATTCAAAACAATTTGGATGATGCCATAGCACAACACCCACATGAGTTGATTACTTATGGAGGCAATGGGAGCGTATTTTCAAATTGGGCACAATACCGCCTTACCATGCAGTATCTGTCACAAATGACCGATGATCAAACTTTAGTCATGTACTCGGGCCACCCAATGGGGCTATTTCCTTCTCATAAAGAAGCACCAAGAGTTGTGGTCACTAATGGTATGACGATCCCAAATTACTCTAAACCAGATGATTGGGAGAAATTTAATGCCTTAGGCGTTTCTCAATACGGTCAAATGACCGCTGGTAGTTATATGTATATAGGCCCACAGGGTATAGTTCATGGCACAACTATTACAGTTCTGAATGCATTTAGAAAAATAAAAAAACAACCACTTGGCAACCTCTTTTTAACAGCAGGATTAGGGGGTATGAGTGGAGCGCAACCCAAAGCAGGGAATATTGCTGGCTGTATTACCGTTTGTGCTGAAGTTAATGAAAAAGCACTTTATACGCGCCATTCACAAGGTTGGGTTGATGAAGTGTTTACCGATATAGAGCCGCTTGTACAACGCGTTCTAAAAGCAAAAGCTAATAAAGACGTTGTGTCTATTGCATATTTAGGAAACGTCATCGAGGTTTGGGAAGGCTTTTACAAGGCCAATATTTATGTGGATATTGGCAGTGATCAAACATCTTTACATAACCCGTGGGCTGGCGGATATTATCCTGTTGGAATGGGCTATGAAGAGGCCAATACATTAATGGGATCAGATCCCGAACTATTTAAAGACCACGTAAAAACATCCTTGAGACGTCATGCGGCTATTGTACAGAAACATACTGATAAGGGGACTTATTTCTTTGATTATGGAAATGCTTTTTTATTAGAAGCTTCTCGGGCAGGTGCAGATATTATGGCTAAAAATGGCATTGACTTTAAGTACCCTAGTTATGTTCAGGATATTATGGGGCCTATGTGCTTTGATTATGGATTTGGGCCATTTCGTTGGGTATGTGCCTCAGGAAACCCAGAAGATCTCGCGAAAACTGATGCTATAGCTTGTCGCGTTTTGGAAGCCCTTAAAAAAGAAGCTCCTGAAGAAATTCAGCAACAAATGACGGATAATATCCAATGGATAAAAGGGGCGCAAGCTCATAAACTAGTGGTTGGGTCACAAGCAAGAATTTTATATGCTGATGCCGAAGGGCGTATGAAAATTGCTCAAGCCTTTAATACCGCCATTGCAAATAAAGAAATTGGTACTGTAATTTTAGGACGAGATCATCATGATGTATCCGGCACAGATTCGCCTTATAGAGAAACGAGCAATATTTATGATGGGTCTCAATTTACGGCAGATATGGCCATTCAAAATGTAATTGGAGATAGTTTTAGAGGTGCCACATGGGTAAGCATTCATAATGGTGGTGGTGTAGGCTGGGGCGAAGTGATAAATGGAGGATTTGGTATGGTTATTGATGGTACTACAGAAGCAGAACGCCGGTTAAAATCCATGTTGTTTTGGGATGTGAATAACGGCATTGCTCGGCGTAATTGGGCTCGAAATGAAGGGGCAACATTCGCCATCAAACGGGCAATGGAATCTGAGCCACTGCTTAAGGTAACACTACCTAATATTGTAGATGAAACGCTTTTAGAAAATTTATAAATACAACTCTTATGAAAATCACAATACTTCCTTTTTTAATCGTTGTTTTACTTCTTAGCTCTTGCCAATCCGTGCGTGTTGTCACCGATTATGATAAAGTTGCCCCTTTTAAAACCTATAAAACCTTTGGGTTTCACAAAGAGGGTGTTGATCGTGCAGAAGTTAGTGACTTAGATAAACGTCGTATTTTACGTGCTATTGAAACTACGTTGTTAGAGAAAGGTTTAACAAAATCTAATACACCAGATTTGCTTGTCAACTTTTTCACCAAAGAAAAACAACAGGTTAATGTATACAATAACAACTTTAATTCTTTTGGATATGGTTGGGGATTTGGTTTTGGTCCATTTTTTGGGAATCAGTATACCGTTACAAACTCCACTCAAGGGACTTTGTATATTGATTTGGTTGATACCAAACGAAAAGAACTTATTTGGCAAGGTATTGGTAGCGGAAATCTAATAACAAGCGTAAAGTATAAAGACAAGCGGATCAACTCGTTTGTAACTTCTATTCTGTCTAACTATCCGCCAGAAATAACGCCTTAAGTTTTTACATCTAAAGCATCTCTTAAAGAGTTTCCAATCAACATAAAAGCCATGACTAAACTCATAATGCAGAGTCCAGGGATTAGTGCTAAATAAGGTTTTCCTAAAATGATATAGTTATAATGATCTTTGATCATTGCACCCCAACTCGACATGGGGGGTTGTGCACCAATACCTAAAAAACTAAGCCCGCTTTCAATCAAGATAGCCGCCGCAAAATTGGCCGCCGATATCACAATTACAGGTGCCAAAATATTTGGCAGAATATGTTTTAAAATAATTCTAAAATCGGTATAACCCAAGGCACGTGCTGCAGTAACATATTGCATTTCCTTGACCCCCATCACTTGTCCTCTAACGATCCTTGCGACTTCGACCCACATGGTGAGTCCAACGGCAATAAACACCTGCCAGAATCCTTTTCCTAAAGCCAGTGTTATGGCGATAACCAAAAGTAGGGTCGGAATTGACCAGGTCACATTAATAACCCACATGATCAATTTATCCCATTTGCCACCACAGTAGCCTGCTATACTTCCTAATAAAATTCCAATAAAAAGAGAGATGAAAACCGCTACAAATCCAATCGAAAATGAAATTCGGGCACCAACTAGTATTCGGCTAAGAAGGTCTCTTCCGTACTTATCGGTTCCGAAATAAAATGTTTTTTGAACCACAAAAGGCAATACTGAAGGCGCTTCATTAGAAGGAATAGCTAAAGTTTTTTCTAAACCTTGAAGCCCTTCAGAAGCATATTCGGTATATTTAATTTGATTGGTAGAAAGTTCATAACTAACTATTGGAATTTCTGAGGGCGGATTGGTAGCCCCAAAAAAAAGGCGATTAAAAAAGTGCTGATCCGTTTTTAATGTGCTTGGAATGACTAGCATGTCAACAGAAAAACCGGGTTGTTTTGAGTGAATCGACAAATGCATTTGATTGGCAAATTGAGAATCATCTGGCGCTAGAACATAAGCAAACACAGAGATAAAAGCCAAAAAGAGAATAAACCAAAAACTAAGAACACCCCAAAAACTTTTTTTGAATTTCTGGAGTGCTAACGTCGTTAATCCCTGTTTCTGCATTCTTGATTAATCTTTAACCTGCGCTAAGTTATTGATTTTATAAGAACTTTTTAAATCACTCAACACATTAATAGCCTCTTCTATATAAATATCTTTACTTAGATTTTCATGCCAGCGAGATCTATTGATTTTAAAAATAGAATCTTTTGCCATCAAAGGAATTTCGTAGGGCAAGGATTCAAATACTAGGTTGGTTTGATAGTCTGATAATGCATCAAAGCGTTTGGCTTCTAATTCTTTCATTTGAACATTTGAAGCGTATTTCTCAAAATTAAGTTGATATACCGATTGATCTCTTATGGATTTTATCCAGCGCGCATTATCATCAATAAGTTTAATTTCGGCGCTAGAATTCATACGATTTTTACTGTTTTGTATGGTCATATCATAATCAAAAGTACTTTCCCATACCTTATAATTTGCTGGAGCGATTTCATCCCAAGCTAAGGGATTGTCTTGATCCTTTTCACCGATATCAATATAACTGTAACGATCTGGAACGACCACATCACTTTTAACCCCTTCTAATTGGGTGGAGCCACCGTTTATTCGGTAATATTTTTGAGTTGTAAATTTGAATGCTCCCATATCACCATTGGTGTTATTTCGAATCATACGATTTAAATCGACGATGTTTTGCACTGTTCCTTTTCCATAGGTTTGTTTGCTTCCAATCACAATCGCACGTTTATAATCTTGCATGGCTGCTGCTAAGATTTCGGATGCAGAAGCCGATAATTCATTCACTAAAATGACAAGAGGGCCATCCCAGTCAATCGAGCGGTCTGTATCTTTTAAAACCTCCTTGTCTTCTCCTGTAGATCGCACTTGAACAATGGGACCTTCTTCTATAAACAAACCTCCAACGTCTACGACTGTTTTCAAAGAACCGCCGCCGTTATTTCTTAAATCCAGCACTAAACCTTCCATGCCTTCTGCTTTCAATCGTTCGACTTCTTTTTTGACGTCGCTTGCAGCATTTCGATTGTTGTAATCGTCAAAGTCTATATAAAATTTTGGGAGATTGATTACCCCAAAAGTAGTCCCTTCTTTTTTGACTACTGTAGATTTTGCATAGGTTTCTTCGAGGATGATTTCGTCTCTAGGAATAGACAAGTCTTCTATCGTGCCATCTACTTTTTTAAGTGTCAAAATCACATTCGTTCCTTTTGGGCCTTTGATGAGTTTGACCGCATCGTCCAATCGCATTCCCACCACATTCACAGCTTCTTCTTCATCTTCTTGGCGGACTTTCAGTATAACATCACCAACCTCAAGTTTGTTCTGACGCCATGCAGAGCCTCCAGAAATAAGCTCTGTTATACTAATCACATCCATACGTTTTTGTAGACGTGCACCAATACCTTCATATTTTCCTGACATTTGAGCGTCAAAACGATCTTTGTCCTGAGGCGCAAAATAAAACGTATGAGGGTCAAATTTGTCGGCAATCGAATTGATATGAATTGACAGCCAATCTTCACGTCTCAAATCATCTAAGTAACTAGCGGTTTCTTTTAGCGATTTTAGTGTCACTTCTCTAGCTTCAATTTCTAAAACCTCATCTGATTTTTTAATATATTCAGGATCTTTTTCCTTAAGTTCTTCTTGTTCAACTACCAAATTGTGATAGGTTGAAAGTGTTGAAAACTTGAGTTGTTTTCGCCAATTATCTTTCATCTCAGATTTTGAATTTGCAGCGGGTTTCATTTCATAATCAGTATTAAACTCTTCATCTAAATCATAATCAAAAGGGCGTTCTAGAACTTTACTGTAAATCGATTTTGAATCTTCGATTCTAAGCTGTAATCGTTCATAGACAAGGTTAAAAAAACTAAGATCATGATCTAAAATTTGATCATCTAAATCTGTTTTAAACTGTTCGAAATCTTTTAGATCAGATTGATAAAAATAATTTTTAAAGGGGTCGATTTGATTCAAAAAACTAACATACAAGCTTTCAGAAAAATCGTCATTGATATCTTTAGGCTCAAAATGACCTTGTTCCAATAAATAGGTAATCAGTTGCATTAAAAGTTTATCCTTGTCTGGATTGTCAAACGACTTGGAGGTAAAACTACAGGACGCAAACGCAATAAGTATGGATACTAAAAAGATGTTGATATTTCGTTTCATGTGAATAAACTATTTTAGGGACTACTAAATAATATTCTAAAATATGAGAAAAAATTATGCCAACCTTGTTGAATGGTAATAATTTTTTGTTAAAGCGTCGAAAAACATCAAATAAGCTACAAATTACTTACTTTTGTGGGAACTTAAATGACTTCTAAATGACAAAAAGACCTTTGATTTTGGTCACTAATGATGATGGTATCACAGCACCAGGAATTCGTACTTTAATAAAAGTCATGAATACGATTGGAGATGTTATCGTTGTGGCACCTGACAGTCCACAAAGTGCCATGGGACACGCGATCACCATAAACGAAACTTTGTATTGTAAACGAGAACGTATTGATCAGGGACCACAAACGGAATACAGTACTTCAGGTACACCTGCAGATTGTGTAAAATTAGCCGTTCATGAACTGTTGGATCGCAAACCAGATTTATGTGTTTCAGGTGTAAATCATGGTTCAAACTCTTCAGTAAATGTGATTTATTCTGGGACTATGAGTGCCGCAATTGAAGCTGGTATGGAGGGTATTCCTGCTATTGGATTTTCGCTTTTAGACTATAAATGGGAAGCCGATTTTAGTCAGATTGAATCGTTTATTGAAACTGTCTCTTTACAGGTTTTGAATCAAGGCTTACAAAAAGGTATTATTCTAAATGTAAACTTTCCAAAACTTTTAGAAAACGAGATAAAAGGCATCCGCATATGTCGACAAGCCAATGCAAATTGGATTGAAAAATTTGATAAACGTCAAACACCATTAGGTCGCGATTATTATTGGCTAACGGGTGAGTTTAACAATTTAGACAAAGGAGAAGATACGGACGAATGGGCGCTAGAAAACGGTTATGTTTCTGTGGTGCCAGTACACTATGATTTGACGGCACATCACTACATTCAAGAATTAAATAAATGGAATTTCAATGACTAAAAAAGGGGTTTTACAAGGGTTTATAATCGGCCTAATAGCCAATGGCATTGGAGTATTTACCGCAGCAACGCTTTTGGGAAAATTGTCGGGACGATCGGACACCATTATTAATGTTTTTGAGGCTGCCAAATCGGAAAGTTTTATTGGAAAGCTCATCAGTTTAGGAGCAATTTTAAATTTGATATGTTTCTTTTATTTTATTCGAAAACGACAGGATGCTCAAGCAGGAGGTGTTTTGGCAGCAACTATTTTGATTGCGATAACAACATTTTTAATTAAATTATAAATGAAGTATTACATTATTGCTGGAGAAGCCTCAGGAGATTTGCATGCT
>JABAYZ010000067.1 GCA_018608735.1 Flavobacteriaceae bacterium
ATGGAAATACCTACATCGCCGCCTATACCATCGCCATTAATCTATGGTTTTTTGCCGCCTTTGCTGTGGATGGCTATGCCAGTGCCGGCAACATCCTCTCTGGAAAATTGTTTGGAGCTAAAAACTACCACTTACTCTTACAGTTAAGCAATCGCCTGATAAAATATGCCCTGATTGTCGGCGTAGTTATGGGGTTAATTGGCGCACTGCTATACAAACCCATTGGATATGCCTTCACAAAAGACCCTGAAGTACTGCTGCAGTTCTATGATATTTTTTGGATTGTGTTACTAATGCAACCCTTTTGTGCATTAGCCTTTGTATTTGACGGTATTTTTAAAGGGCTCGGAAAAATGAAAGATTTGAGAAACGTGTTGATACTTACAACGCTGTTTGTGTTTTTACCGGTGCTATTTATTACCGATTATTATGGATGGAAACTCTATGGTGTGTTTACCGCCTATACCTTGTGGATGATTGCAAGAGGCATTCCATTGATAATAAAATTTAGGAAACAATTTTTACCACAGGTTCAAAACCATTAACTTTGTATTCAACTAATAATAGCTAAGACACCAAAATTACTAATGAGCAATATTCGAATTACAAAACAATTTTCTTTTGAAACAGGACATGCGCTTTATGGGTATGACGGTAAATGCAAAAACGTTCATGGACACAGTTACCGTTTGGATGTGACTGTAATTGGACAACCGATTTCCGACAATACCCATGTAAAATTTGGGATGGTCATTGATTTTTCAGATTTGAAAAAAATCATTAAAGAAGAAATTGTCAACGTCTTTGACCACGCTACCGTATTCAATAAAAATACGCCGCACGTAGAACTTGCAAAAGAACTTTCCGATCGAGGACACAATGTGCTTCTAGTGGATTATCAACCTACAAGTGAAATGATGGTGATTGACTTTGCCGATAAAATAAAAAAACGATTACCCAATACCATAAAATTACACGCCTTGAAACTGCAAGAAACCGCTACGAGTTTTGCGGAATGGTATGCAAGTGACAACTAAAAGTTTAATATGACGGCTATAACTATCCCTAAAGGGAAAAAAATATATTTTGCTTCCGACAACCACCTTGGCGCGCCGACAGCTAAGGCGTCCATGCCCCGCGAGAAAAAATTTGTGCAATGGCTGGATTCCATTAAGCATGATGCAGAAGTTATATTTTTATTAGGGGATTTATTTGATTTTTGGTTTGAATATAAATATGTGATCCCTAAAGGGTTTACAAGAGTATTAGGAAAACTAGCCGAACTGAGTGATCAAGGCATCAAAATTCACTTTTTTGTAGGGAATCACGACTTGTGGATGAATGGCTATTTCGAAGAAGAACTGGGTATTACTGTTCACCATCAACCTAAAGAATTTACCTTTAATTCGACCTCATTTTTTATTGGTCATGGCGATGGACTTGGCCCAAAAGACAAAGGCTTTAAACGCCTCAAAAAAGTATTTACAAATCCTCTTTTTAAATGGCTATATCGATGGATTCATCCCGATATTGGCGTTCGATTTGCCCAATACCTTTCGGTTAAAAACAAAATAATTTCTGGAGAGGAGGATGTGAAATTCCTTGGAAACGACAACGAATGGCTCGTACTATACTGCAAAAAGAAATTAGAGGAAAAACACCGCGACTATTTTGTGTTTGGACACCGACACTTACCGCTTGATATTACACTTAATGACCAGTCCAAATATATTAATCTTGGCGATTGGATTAGTTATTATACCTATGCCGTTTTTGAAGACGGCACGCTCGCATTGAAAGAATTTTAAACCTTTTTTCATTTGCGACATACAACATGAATTTTGTTATATAAGAAAATTGTTTTTTGATATGATCTGATTTGGAAAAAAATCGTAATTTTATAGAAATTAACCAATGGACGTATCTAAATTATCAGGCTTTGCCTCTATTTCGTTAGAGGAAATGAATGGTGTTTCATTATTGAAACGCGTGGATACGAAGTTCCTAACCACCACCTCTCAATTATCTGAACTTTTACCGTTCCTGTTTGCTGAATATCAGATTCTAGAAATTGGTGAAAATCGGTTAATGAATTATTCTACCCTTTACTTCGATACAAAGGATTTACAATGCTACAAGGAACACCATAACGGAAAAGCAAGACGTCACAAAATAAGAATACGAAGGTATGTAGAATCGGATATTTGTTTTTTGGAAGTTAAAGAAAAACAGAACTCTGGGATGACTAATAAAGTCCGCTGTTCAATTGATGATTTTGAAACCGCTTTATCACCAAAATCAAAAACATTTATTGAAAAGGCAACTAAAAAAGAGCTAGAATTAGAACCCGTTTTACATAACTATTTTCAACGGTTTACACTAGTAAATAAACAACGATCAGAACGTGTCACCATTGATACAGGCTTGGAATACAAAACAGGCGCGACCACAAAACAATTTAAAAATGTGGTAGTTATTGAAGTGAAACAAGAAAAACGAAATACGAGAACGCCTATTTACAGCACACTAAAATCTAACAGAATCAGGACTGTCAGCTTTAGCAAATATTGCATGGGTGTGGCTAATGTATTCGCTGGCATAAAATCAAACAAGTTTAAGGAACTCAACTTAAAAATTAACAAATTAAATAACTAAAATGGAACTACTAGGCATCCCCGTATTCGATGACGATTTTTATAAAATGATGATTCGATTTTTGTTGAATTTATTTTTTCTAACTGGAATTGTACAATTCATATACTATAAATACAATCCGAAGAAAGACTATTTATTTACATTTTATTTGATCGGAATTGTGGTTTTCTTTTTATGTTTTACATTAAAAAAGTATGAATTGGATCTTGGAATGGCGTTAGGGTTATTTGCGATTTTTGGAATTATCCGCTACAGGACACTGCCGTTGGAGGTCAAAGAAATGACCTACCTTTTTGTGGTGATTGGTGTCGCAGTTATGAATGCGCTTTCAAATAAAAAAATGAGTTATTCCGAAATTATAGCCGCCAATGCGATTATACTATTGGCCTTGTACTTTCTTGAACGCTACTGGGCGCGCTCCGAAACATTCACTAAAGAGGTGATTTATGAAATCATCGAAAACATTCATCCTGAAAATCATGATAAACTAAAAGCGGATTTAGAAAAAAGATTGGGCATTCACATCGTTAGTTTTGAAGTTGGAAAAGTCAATTTTTTAAAAGATATCGCCAAAATAACTATCCAATACAAATATTAATTCGCATGAAATTATTTAAAAAACCGATTACAGTAGTACTCACTATTGTGTGTGTTCTGATGTACTCGAAGCCCTTAGTGGCTCAAAACTCAAATGATTTAGAGGGTTGGAGTGCTATACAGTTAGATGTTAGAGCGAATGAAAAAATAGCGTTTTCAATTTCAGAACATTTGAGATATCGAAATGATATTACGACAGTAAGCAACTATTTCACTCAAGTTGAAGCGGGTTATGAAATTGTTAAAGATCTTGAACTCGGAGGTGGGGTTCGATTTATTAAAAAAAATGATGATGTGGGCAAAAAACAAGGCATTGAATCACACTTTAGGTACCAATTTGATGCGAACTTCAAACATGACATTAAAAGGATAGGCTTGTCGTACCGTTTCAGATATCAAAATAAAAATGAATTGGGGTTTTCCGAAGATGAAGGTGATATTGCAAAAGAACAATTTCGTTTCCTTTTAGGAGTTGGGTATAAACTATACCCCCTTAACATTGTTTTTAAATTAAAAGGAGAGTTTTTTAGTGCGTTTTTAAATGGTGCAGTTGGAGATAAAATTGACCGACAACGCTTTACGTTTTCAGCGTCTCGTAAGTTTCATCGGTTTGGAAAAATTGCGCTGTTCTACAGGATCCAAAATGACTTAAATGTCAAAGTAAAAAAAACAGAAGTTAGCGTTTCAAAATCAATTTTAGGATTTAAGTATACCTATACTTTAGATTTTAGAACTCCAATCGAACCTCTTAGTACGCTCTAGATTATTAATCTTGGGATTCATGTGCATTTAAATCTTTTTGAAGGTCTAATTTTCTAAACGTTGGCGATACAATTCCTGTAGTAATCACCGTAATTAAGGTCATTGTACCCCCAAAAACAACGGCTGTTACTGTTCCCATAAGCTTTGCCGTCACACCACTTTCAAAAGCACCTAATTCATTTGATGAGCCTACGAACATCGAGTTTACTGAGGACACACGACCGCGCATATGATCCGGGGTTTTGAGTTGTAAAATTGTTTGTCTAATAACCATGGATACACCATCGGTAACCCCACTAAAAAACAGTGCTACTACCGAAATCCAAAATATTGAGGACAGGCCAAAGGCAATAATACATAGGCCAAACCCAAAAATAGCGATTAATAATTTTAAACCGGCATTTTTACTGATTGGGATATAGGCAGTAATGAGCATCGTAATAAACGCTCCAACGGCAGGAGCTGCTCTTAATATGCCAAACCCTTCAGGGCCTACTTTCAAAATGTCTTGTGCAAAAACAGGCAGTAGCGCTACCGCACCCCCAAAAAGCACTGCGATCATGTCTAAACTAAGCGCGCCTAAAATGGCTTTTGTTTTAAATACAAATCGGACCCCTTCCTTTAAACTTTGCAGGACTGGTTCCCCTATTTTGGGATTTAAAATCGGTTTACGAGCTATTCCAAACAACAATATAAACGACAAAACTACTAACCCAAAAACAATACAAAGCGACCAATGGACTCCAAGCCAATGGATAGAAAATCCTGCAAACGCAGGCCCTAACACAGACGCCATTTGCCAGGTTGAACTGTTCCAGGTCGCGGCATTTGGGTAGGCTTTTTTGGGAACAATCAAAGCCACAAGTGAAAAAATAGTGGGGCCAAAAAAAGCACGCAAAAGTCCTCCCATAAATACAAATGCATAAATTGTATAAAGAATCGCTGTGGAACTCCACGTTGATTCAACAGATGGGCTGGTTAAGAAAAATAGGCCAAAACTAATTAGTGAAAAAAGACCAATACATTTGAGTAATAAATTTCGTTTTTCACTTTGATCGACAATATGTCCTGCAAATAAGGCCATGCTAAAAGCGGGGATAATTTCCATAAGCCCAATAATCCCAAGCGAAAGTGGATCTTTGGTCAGAGAATACACCTGCCATTCAATGATAATAAATTGCATAGACCAACCAAAAACTAAAATAAATCGCAATAACAAAAAAATATTAAATTCTTTAAATCGAAGTGCTGCGTATGGGTCTCTTTTTGCCATATTACGGTTTAATACCTTTTAATTTTAGTTGTAAACTCACGCGGCCATTCCATTCGTTTTCATCAATTGAATAGACAACCTTGAAGGGGGTGTTGTTTTTTATTGTTGGTAAATGAGCACCTAAACCAAACCCAATGCCAATAATTTTGGGGCTGCCATTTTGGGTGAGTGTAACTCTTAAATGTGTTTGGTCTTCTCCGACGCATTTGCCATACCCTGTATCTCGTACCGCTGTTGTCATAAAAACTGGCGACATATTTTGAGGTCCAAAAGGGGCGAATTGTTTTAGGATTCTATAAAATTTTGGAGTGATTGCATCAAAGTTAATTTCTGAATCTATTTTTATTTCGGGAGTTTGTAAGTGGGCTGGTAAGGTCGATGAGACCTCAGCTTCAAATGCCGTTTTAAATGCACTATAATTTTCTTCTTTAATGGTGAGTCCAGCCGCATACATATGACCGCCAAATTGCTCTAGTAAATGACTACAGTTTTCCAAGGCATTATACACATCAAACCCGTTTATAGAACGTGCAGAAGCCGCTAAAAATTCACCACTTTTAGTAAACACTAAGGTGGGGCGATAATAGGTTTCAATGAGTCGGGAAGCTACAATCCCAATGACGCCTTTATGCCAGTCTTCTTGATATACAACGGTAGTAGCGTTTTCCGTTTCGTTGGAGTGTTCTATTTGCAACAACGCTTCTTGGGTGATGCGTTTATCCGCTTCACGACGGTTGGTATTAAAAAGTTCGATTTCACTAGCGGCTATCTCAGCATTCTCAAAATTCATTTCTTTCATCAAGGATACCGCATAGTTTCCGTGTTTCATTCGGCCTGCAGCATTGATTCGTGGTGCAATATTAAAAACAACATCCGTAATGGTCAAAACCTCCTTTTTCATCTGATTAATCAAGGCTTTAAACCCCGGGCGTGGATTGGAGTTAATGACTTGTAAACCAAAATAAGCTAGGGCTCTGTTTTCGCCAACAATAGGGACGATATCGGCGCCAATTGCAGTAGCTACTAAATCTAAATAGCCTACGAGTGACTCGACTGGAATCTCTTCTTTAGAGGCTAGAGCTTGAATCAATTTAAATCCGACTCCGCATCCGCAAAGTTCTTTAAAAGGGTACTCACAATCGGAACGTTTTGGGTCTAAAATAGCAACCGCATCGGGCAGTTTTTTCCCTGGACGGTGGTGGTCACAGATGATAAAATCAATGCCCTTTTTCTTGGCATAGGCCACTTTATCAAGGGCTTTTACTCCACAGTCAAGGGCTATTATTAATGAGAACTCATTGTCTGACGCAAAGTCAATGCCTTTGTAGGACACGCCATACCCTTCTTCATAACGATCAGGAATATAAGTGGAAATTTGAGTGCTTCTGGTTTCTAAATACGATGCCATTAAGGCGACGGATGAAGTCCCGTCCACATCATAATCTCCAAACACTAATATTTGTTCATTATTTTTTAAAGCGACTTCAATACGCTCGACTGCTTTGTCCATGTCTTTCATTAGAAAGGGGTCGTGCAAATCGGACCAACTGGGTCTGAAAAAAGTTTTAGCAGCTTCAAAACTCTCAATACCTCTTTGGAGCAATAGCTCCGCAATTGCTGCATCCACCCCTAGTTTAGTCGATAAATCGACTATTTTTTTTGGATCAGGTTTAGGTTTGAGCGTCCAACGCATGGCTAAGAATTATGGATATGGATGGCGGTTGTTACCGTTGAAAATTGTCTAAACATTTCCATAACCCCACAATATTTATCTACTGAGAGCTTCACGGCTTTATCAATTTTTTTTGGGTTCAAATCGGTACCGTAAAAATGATAATCGACATGAACTTTGTCATAAAACTTAGGATGTTCTTCTGTAAGAAAACCTTCGACTTCCATTTTAAGTTCGTAATCCACGACTTTCATTTTTTCTAAAATATCAACGATATCTATACCTGAACATCCCGCCAAAGACGATAGCATCATGGCTTTTGGGGATAACCCAAATTGCGCAGACTGGCCTTTGGCAACGGTATCCATTAATACGGTTTTTCCGCTAGGGTTATCAGATTCGAATTGCATTCCACCTTTCCAGTGGGTAATCGTTTTGTGGGACATATAAACTGTTTTTGATTCTTATGCCATCAAAAATACTAAATAATGTGATGGGTCGTACTATTTTCTATAACTCTCGTTATAAAAATGAAAATAGAGCGATAGAGGATGTGACTATGAGGGTTTTGATTTTCCCGCAACTACAATAACAATTTCTCCTTTTGGAGGGCGGCTGGTGTAATAGTCTAGGATTGATTTTGCGGTTCCTCTTTTGGTTTCTTCAAAAAGTTTTGTGAGTTCTCGCGAAACAGATACTTGACGCTCTTCGCCAAAATATTCGCAAAGGTGAGATAGGGTTTTTAAAAGTTTATGAGGGCTTTCATATAAAATAATGGTTCGAGGCTCTTCAGCTAATAAAAGTAAACGCGTTTGACGCCCTTTTTTAACTGGCAAAAAACCTTCAAATACAAATTTATCGTTGGGTAGCCCAGAGTTAACTAAGGCGGGGACAAAAGCTGTAGCTCCAGGTAAACAGTCCACAGGAATATCATTTTCGACACAGGCTCTAGTGAGTAAAAATCCAGGATCAGAAATAGCCGGAGTGCCTGCATCACTAATCAAAGCGATGGTAGTTCCTGCTTTTAATTTTTGAACAATACCTTTAACGGTTTTATGCTCGTTATGCATATGATGAGAGTGCATTTGTGTGCCAATCTCAAAATGTTTTAAAAGTTTCCCTGAGGTTCTGGTGTCTTCTGCTAATATCAGATCTACCGATTTTAACACATTGATGGCACGCAGTGTGATGTCTTCAAGATTCCCTATCGGTGTTGGTACAATATACAGCTTCATAACTCAAAGTTACAACGATTTTATGCACCGTCAATACCGATCTTAAATTTTTCTTTTTCTCAACTGTTTTGAAATTGTAATTCTTTTTCATAATTTGTATATTTGTATATATATTGAACCTACTTATGAATTTCTTAAAAACTGTTTCACTGATTATAGGCTAAAACATTATTAATACCAAACCGTATATACACTTCTTACTGACTGTATAAATTAAAACTCATCCTTAATCTTTAATATATTAAACCATGGAAAAATACCTTACACTTCTCAAAGACTTACTTGTAGAATATTCGCCAAAAGTGCTTTATGCATTAGGGCTATTAATCGTTGGATTATATGCCATAAAATTTGTCATTCGCCTTATTAAAAAACTCCTTAATGTGCGCCATGTTGATGAGACGCTTCAAACCTTTCTTGGGAATTTATTGGGGTGGGGATTAAAAGCGCTACTCCTTGTCGCCGTAATCTCTAAGCTTGGTGTAGATACTACGGCCTTAGCCGCAGTTATGGCCGCTGCAGGTTTAGGACTTGGACTTGCTCTACAAGGGGCTTTAGGAAATTTTGCTGGTGGCGTTTTGATTATTTTATTCAAACCTTTCAAAGTAGGGGATTTGGTAGATGTTCAAGGGGAAATAGGAACCGTAAAAGACATTGAAATTTTTACTACACAAATTTTAACACCAAATAACAAACGAGTCATTATCCCTAATGGTACACTAGCAAATAGTAATATTATTAACCTTTCAGCTGAGGGGAAATTAAGAATCGATTTGACTATTGGTGTTGGTTATAATGAGGACATCAAACAAGCCAAAGCGGTACTCTTGAAAGTTTTAACGTCACATCCAAAAGTTATACAAGAACCTTTGCCTACCGTTGATGTTTCGGAATTGGCGGATAGTTCCGTAAATTTTGCCGTTCGTCCTTGGAGTACAGTAGAAGATTATTGGACCGTTTATTTTGAGGTCACAGAAAATTGCAAATTGGCATTGGACGCTGCTGGAATCGAAATTCCATATCCACATACGGTTGAAATTCACAAAAAAGAGTAATTGCCTATTTTTTAGAGGGTATCGCTATAAAATCTTTTAAATAAAAAGGTTCAAAATAGGCGACATCTTCAAATGCGTTCGATTTAAATTTATCATAAGAAAGCGCACACATTTGTTGGGCTGAGGGTAACTTGTCTTCGACGAATTGTGCGTTTTTGTGTGTAATGAGTGCTTTGGTTTTTGCTACCCCGTTTCCAATAAAATAAACAGGAGACTTGTCTAGTAGTTCATGATACAATTCTGGGGTCAATACCTCAGCTTCAGTAGAGCGGATTTCGATATGTTGTGCGTCATATATAGCGGAATATACTTCCATCCGTCTTGCATCAAGCATTGCAATGATGGGGCCTTTGGGCGTCTCAACTTGATGTGCAAGGGCTTCTAAAGTGGGTACAGAAATCAAAGGAAGATTCAGCGCATAACACAAGCCTTTAGCGGCAGAAACCCCAATTCGCAAGCCTGTATAAGACCCTGGCCCTTTGCTTATCGCAATGGCATTTAGTTGATCAATTGATACGCTTGCTGTTTTGAGAACGTCATCGATATAAACATGGAGGCGCTCTGCGTGGGAATATGCCGAGCTGTTATCTTCTTTATATCCTATAACCCTGCCGTTTTGTGAAAGTGCAACTGAGCAGTTGGTCGTAGACGTTTCAATATTTAAAATATATGCCATATTATGGTGTCAATGGTTTGCCCATATAAAAGTCTAGGACTTTTGTTTTGAAAATAAAATCAAATTTAGCATTTATTAATGACGATTGTGCATTTATAAATTGTACTCTGGCTTGCTCTAGGTCAAAAGCAGTAATATTTCCTATTGTATAGCGCTCCTTAGCGCTATTAAATGCAAAGTCTTGTGATGCTAATGATTTTTTGGCAGCATTATAGGCTTTAAAAGCAGCTTGCGCATCTGTAAATGCTCTCTGTATATTAGATTCTAAATCTAACTTAGCTTGCTCTAAATTAAGTTTAATATTATTTTCTTGTATTCTGGATTTCGCAACTGCTGTTTTATTTTGAAATCTTGAGAAAATCGGAATGTTTACACTCAGATTAAAATTATGACCTTTATTTACATCTAATTCTCTAAAGAATGGTTGCTTAAAAAAATCGTTTTTAGATTCACTCCATACGGATCCAAAACCATAGTTAAAGCTTAAGGATGGCAAATAGCCTGATTTAGAAATTTCGGTATTCAGTTCAGCATTTTCAATGTTTTTTTCGGCGATTACAATTTCATTTCTGTTATTAAAAGCATAGCTTATTATTGGGGTCACATTTTTGTACAACAATGTTTCTGACGGTGTCGCTAAATCAATAACTTCAACCTTGAATCCGTCAAACGGAACTTGTAATAATTGTGATAACGAGAGTAGTGATAAGTTATAATTATTTTCAGCGATTGTTAATTGTTGCTCATCTCTACTTAACGTTGCTTCTGAAGTATATAAATTTGCTTTGGGTTGAACGCCAGCATCTACTAAATTTTTAACTTGATTAAGTTGTTGTTGACTAAAATTAAATTGATTTTTTGCAGTTTCCAAGTTTTCTATATTAAATAATACATTTAAGTAGCCATTTACAACATTCAAAGAAATATTGTCTTTAATGCGTGCTAATTCTAAGTTATTGATTTCTAGATTTAAGAGTGACTGTTTGTAGAGATTTAACGTTCTAAAACCATTAAATACATTTTGATTTAAGCCAAGGTTATAATTAAAGGAATGTGTAGTTTGATTGTTGATTCTTTGGTTTGAAACAGGATCAAACCCAGACCCAATGCTCATACGTTCTCCCAAGCTTCCGCTAACTGACGGTAAAAATTGACCTTTTGCAGCGATGATATCTTGCGCGTTTACAAGTAGATTATTTTGGCTTTGCTTCACCGAAATATTATGTTCCAAAGCGTGATCGACGCATTCTTTAAGCGTCCATTTTTTTTGAGCAAAACTGCTTAACGTTCCTATAAGAAAAAGAACTGTACATATATGTTTCATCGTTTTGAGGGTTTTATTATTCATCGTCTTCGTCGTCTTCATCGTCGTTATTTTCTTCGGATGCTTTGTTCCAAACCTTGATTTTATCGCCTTCTTCGACCCCGTCTATGATTTCTACATTAATCCCATCAGATAATCCAATTTCAATATTTTTTTTCTTAAAGGTTCCGTTATCATTTAGCAGTTCTACAAACGGTTTTTCGGTAATGCGGTTGAACTGCAAAAGTGCTTCTTTAATAACCAAAATACTGTCTTTACTTTCTATTTCTATTTCGGCATTAGCACTATAACCTGCACGGATTTTTGTACTTGCTTCAATGGTCACATCGGCTTTGATTGTAAACTGAACGGCGCCATTTTCCTCTACGCCTTTGGGCGCTACAAAGGTTAGAGTCGCTGGAAATTCTTTTTCGTTAATTGCGCCTAGAATCACTTTGATCTCTTTGCCTTCTTCTAGTTTTCCGACTTCAGATTCATCGACTTTGCCTTCAAAAATCATTTTGCTCATATCGGCAATAGTAGCAATTGTGGTTCCTGCATTAAAGTTGTTGCTTTGGATGACTTGATCGCCTTCCCGAACCGGAA
>JABAYZ010000162.1 GCA_018608735.1 Flavobacteriaceae bacterium
GACGTCATTTGCAAATACGATGCGGATGTCATATTCCCTGAAAATTATTTAGAAAAGCTTGCACACCATTACCAAAAGAATCCAAAACTAGGTTTAGTTGCGGGCCACTGTTATATTAAAAAAAATGAAACTTGGGTCTTAGAAAATCTAACTTCAAAAGATCACATTCGAGGGGGATTAAAAGCCTACAGAAAAGCATGTTTTTCTGATATCGGAGGACTAAAAAAGGCCATGGGCTGGGATACCATTGACGAATTACTAGCTCTGTACCATGGTTGGGAGTTTGAAACCGATGCAACTTTGCATGTGAAACACCTCAAACCAACAGGCGCAAATTACAATAAACAGGCCAAACACTTACAGGGAATTGCTCTGTATAAAATGCGCTATGGCTTTGTCTTAGCATTGTTGTCGGCCTTAAAATTAGCGTACAAAAAACGTCGAATCACTCTTTTATGGGATTACGCTACAGGATACTTGAAAGCATTTTTACAAAAAGAAGTGTTTCTTATTGATGCCGATCAAGGGGCATTTGTAAGAGCTTACCGCTGGAAAAACATTAAACGAAAATTTAGGCGTCTACCGTAACCATCCAATTCAATTCATCGGGAAGCGTTCCAATTCTTACGCCATTAATTGTATCCAAAACCAATTGTCCCACAGGACTGGTATCTGACACATGAATCAGGGAATCTTTGTATCCAATTTCTTGAATCATAGCAATCCCTACTGCAGTGCCCGTACCAAATGCTTCTTCTAATTGACCGTTTTCTGAGGCTTCAATCACCTCATCAATGGTGATGGGGCGCTCTACAACTCCATAGCCTTTATGGCGTAAAAAGTCTATCACACTCATTCGTGTAATGCCTGCTAAAATCGAACCATCTAAGGAGGGAGTTACAAAGGCGCCGTTAATTTTAAAAAAAATATTCATGGTACCAACTTCTTGAATGTACTTAAATTCGTTAGCATCTAACCATAGGACTTGATCAAAGCCTTTGGATTTCGCGATTTCAGTAGGCAGTACTGCTGCGGCATAATTCCCTGCAGCTTTGGCTTCTCCTGTCCCGCCATGTGCTGCCCTAATATAGGTGGTTTCAGCATACAAACGAACCCGATTAGTATAGATTGGTTTTGAAGGTGAGGCCATGACAATAAATTGATAGGAGTTTGCAGCGCGCATTCCAATAAAGGCTTCATTTGCAAACATAAAGGGACGTAAATACAGCGCACTTCCTTCATGTGGAGGAATCCATTTTTGGTCCAAATGTACGAGTTGTTTCAATGCGTCAATAAACAAAGATTCAGGAAACTCAGGCATGCCCAAACGACGGGCACTAAAGTTAAGGCGTTCGGCATTTTTTTCAGGACGAAATAATAATGGTTTTCCCAAAGAACCAAGTGTTGCCTTCATACCTTCGAATAAAGCCTGACCGTAATGTAATGCCATACATGCAGGGTGCATGGGTATCGTTTCCATGGGGGTGATCCTAGGATTTTTCCATTGCCCGTCTTCATAGTCACACACAAACATATGATCTGTAAACGTGCGCCCTAAGGCTATCGCATCAAAATCGAGGGTATCGACTTTGGAATCTGTAACGGGTGTTATTAAAATTGAATTTGACATTGATTTAAGGTTTTTAAATGCGTCTAACACCTATTTTATATGTGCTTTTTTAATTGCGTTTTCGTAAAATCACTTAAAACCAAACGTCCACTTATAGAGGCGCGCTCATTTAATAATTGGCTCCAATGTTCAGTGCCTTTCCAGAGGGTTTCTTTTAACTTTTTAAGCGCTTCTGGATTGTATTCGCACAGTTGCTCAGCAAATCGTTTTACTTCTACGTCTAGGACCTCTAGTGAGGAGCAAACTTTCATATATAACCCTTTTTCCTGCGCCCATTGTGCTGAGAAAAATGTGGAAGCTTCTAAACTTAACTTCGTCATGGCGCTTAATCCTATTTTACGGCTCACTGCGGGTTCAATTACAAACGGTCCAATTCCAATGCTGAGTTCACTTAACTTTATATCGGAATGGGATGTTGCCATACAATAATCGGTAGCAGCAGCCAGTCCAACACCTCCACCAACAGCTTTTCCTTGCACGCGACCAATGACAATTTTTGAACATTGTCGGATAGCATTGATAACATTGGCAAAGCCTTCAAAGAATTCTGCTCCTTGTTGTGGATTAGAAACAGCTATCAATTCATCAAAACTTGCGCCTGCACAAAAGGTGCGATCGCCACCACTTTTAAGCACAATAACGGTAACGGATGGATCTGCTCCAGCAGTTCCAATTAGTTCTGTAAGCCTTGCCAACATGGCTGCTGGCAATGCATTGTGAGACGGGTTATAAAATTCAATATAACCGACTTTATTTTCAACGTTTAAATGCACATAAGATGTTGACATATTGCACGAATTTATTTAGCTAATATACTAGAATTTTAGGGTTTTAAATGAATCTCTTTAAAACTTCATAAACGGAAATTTTGTCTCTAACGCTTTGGACTTCTTAGTAAGCTTCGAGATAAACTCCAAATGGGCTGCTGCAGTGGGGCTAAAGGGTTTGTGAGCGAAACCTTTTTGCAGCTGACTCACCTCTTGCATTATGGGGGTTGTATCGGCGTGTATCCAAGTGGATTGAAATTTCTCCCATATATAGTCGATAGCAATAGTATTGGGGTGTACCATGTCTTCTTTGTAAAAGCGATAGTCTCTAAGCTCATCCATTAGCAACTCATAAGATGGGAAATAATGGATTTTTTTTGATGGGTTTATAACAGCATGCAGTGCAGCAGTCAAATGAGCCTTACTTCGATTATTTTCTACAAAGCCGTCTTTAAGATGTCGAACAGGGGAAATTGAAAATATAATATCGATATCAGGATTAAATGATTTGAGAATAGAAATGATAGTTTCAAACGTTTTTTGAAGTTGATCGACACTTAAAATAGTTTTATCAAACTCATTTTGAGGTTGTTTATGACAGTTTGCGACAATGGTTTGTGATTGTATATGTTTATAGACCCAAGCCGTGCCGAAGGTGACAATAACATGAGTGGCCTTTTGAAGTTGGTTTTTTGTTAATTTCAAAGCGGCATTTAGGCGCTCTAAAATTTGAGGTTGAGAAGTGCCATTTAATCGAGAATGTGCTCCAAAACTTTGCCAACAGTCATTACTAAAAAAAACATCCTTTTCGTTGTAAAAATTTGATTGATGTGCTCTAGTCAACAGCTCTAAAATAGCTTCGGGATGAAACAACACACCAAGCGGGTTCACTTCATTTTGAAACTTGAAATATGAGAATTTATCCGCCATATTCTCCGCAAAACAGGAGCCCAATAAAACCAGTTTTGAATCGTAATTGATTGCTGGAGATTGTTGGACTAAAGGGATCTGAGTTTGAAGCTTCACAATACTTTGATTATACGATGTAAGATTTGGCTTTTTCTAAAGCTTCTTGCAATCCTGCAGGATGCTTCCCTCCTGCTGTAGCATAAAAGGGTTGTCCGCCACCACCGCCTTGAATATAACGTCCAAGTTCGCGAACAATAGTTCCTGCGTTGAGTCCTTTTGAAGTTACTAAATCTTTTGACACATAGCAAGAGAGTAGCGCTTTGCCTTGTTGTTCTGTTCCAAAAAGTAAAACCGCATTTTCATACTGTTGCCCAATTTCAAAAGATAAATCTTTAATACCAGTGGCATCTAGATCTACAAGTTTTGCTAAAAAATTAACGCCATTGATATCCTCTACTTCTTGTTTTAAATATCCTTTCATAGCCGCAGCTTTGTCTTTTAAAAGGGATTCAATTTGTTTCTTGAGTTGTGCGTTTTCAGATTTCAAATCACTCAAAGATTTAACGGGATCACTAGAGTTATTTAATGCTAATTTGATTTGTTCAAAACTTGCATTATTTTGAACATAAAATTCTTTTGCAGCATCATTTGTAATGGCTTCAATACGGCGGATACCAGATGCTACAGCTCCTTCTGATTTGATTTTAAAATGCCATATATCTGCGGTATTCTTAACATGAGTACCTCCACATAGTTCAATCGAATTTCCAAAACGAATGGTCCGAACGACATCGCCATATTTTTCTCCAAAAAGTGCAATTGCACCATCCGATATAGCCTGTTCCACAGGAACTGCGCGCTGTTCTTCTAAGTCTAGTTTTCCTTCAATACGTGCGTTTACAAAATTTTCGATCTCTTTTAACTGTTCAGTAGTGACTTTTGAAAAATGAGAAAAATCAAAACGCAAGTATTTAGAATGTACTGCCGATCCTTTTTGTTCTACATGTGTGCCCAAAATTTCTCTCAATGCCTGATGTAATAAGTGGGTTGCAGTGTGGTTACATTCCGTGCGGAAGCGTTGATTTATATCCACTACAGCCGTAAACGTATCCGTGAGGTTCTTAGGCAAATGCTTCGCCATGTGAATGGCTATATTGTTTTCTTTTTTGGTGTCCAGGATATAAACCACATCGCCATTAGCAGCTTCTAAATAGCCTTTATCTCCTACCTGCCCTCCACTTTCCGAATAAAAAGGAGTGAGATTAAATACCAATTGATATTGTTCACCATCTTTTACAGAGGTTACTTTTCTATATCTTGTGAGTTTTACTGTTGTTTTTAAAACATCATACCCCACAAATTCTTGTACATTATCATCTAAAATGATAGTCCAATCTTCCGTAGAAACCTCACTCGCAGCTCTAGAACGAGTTTTTTGTTTTTGAAGTTCTTCTTCAAAACCGACGGTATCCAAAGTCATTTTTTTCTCACTCAAGATCAAAGCCGTTAAATCGACAGGGAATCCATAAGTGTCATACAATTCAAACGCTTTATCTCCGGAGACGTGCGTCCCTTTGGTGGTTTCTATAATACGATCTAGTAACACCAACCCTTGATCAAGTGTTCTTAAAAAGGACGTTTCTTCTTCTTTAATTACATTTTGAATGAGTTGTTTTTGAACCAACAATTCTGGAAAAACTGAGCCCATTTGTTTGGTTAATACCGAGACCAAACGGTACATGAATGGTTCTTTAAGGTTCAAAAATGTAAATCCGTAACGCACCGCACGTCTTAAGATTCTACGAATCACATACCCCGCACCGGTGTTGCTTGGCAACTGTCCGTCTGCAATAGAAAACGCTACTGCTCTGACGTGGTCAGATATCACACGAATTGCAATATCTTGTTTTAGTTGTTTTCCGTAATCCTTTCCTGAGATGGTTTCAATTTCTCGAATGATCGGAGTAAAAACATCGGTATCATAATTAGAAGTTACATTTTGAAGCACCATACAAAGGCGTTCAAAACCCATACCTGTGTCAATGTGTTTATTTGGCAGCGGTTCTAGATTGCCGTTTGCTTTGCGGTTAAATTCCATAAAAACCAGGTTCCAAATCTCAACAACTTGTGGATGGTCTTTGTTAATCAGTTCCTGACCAGGAACTTTCGCTTTTTCTTCTTCGGAACGGATGTCGACATGAATTTCGCTACATGGACCACATGGACCTTGATCGCCCATTTCCCAAAAATTATCATTTTTATTCCCCGTCAAAATGCGATCTTCTGGAATTAATGTTTTCCAAAAATCATAGGCTTCAGAATCTAGGGTTGTTCCATCGTCTTTACTGCCTTCAAATACGGTAACATACAGAATTTCTTTATCTATTTTATACACCTCAGTCAATAGTTCCCAAGCCCATTCAATGGCTTCTTTTTTGAAATAGTCTCCAAAACTCCAATTTCCCAACATTTCAAAGAGTGTGTGGTGATAGGTGTCATAGCCCACCTCTTCCAAGTCATTGTGTTTTCCTGAAACTCTTAAACATTTTTGAGTATCAGTAATTCGGTTCTTTGGGGGCGTAGCTTGTCCAAGAAAAAAGGGTTTAAATGGTGCCATTCCAGAGTTGATAAACATCAGTGAAGGATCGTCCTTGACGACCATCGGAGCCGACTGTAGAACTTGATGTTTTTTGGATTCAAAAAAGGTTAAAAATTGAGATCTTATATCTTGAGATTTCATGCAAAAATGTTAAGCTTAGTGTAATAATTTGTTTTTAATTCGAAACAATTTATATATTTGTTCAAAAGTCCCTCTTTATTTATTAGAGACGGTCTATTATCCAACAAAAATAGAACTTTTTAGGCAATGTCTAATGTAAAATATTATTACGATCCCGAAACACTTACCTATCGTCAGATAATTCGGAAAAAAAGAACGGCTTTTAAACAGACCTTGGTATTCCTAATGGCTGCTGGTATCTTTGGGTTTTTAATTGTTCTAATAGCAGGGCAATATTTTGAATCCCCGAGAGAAAAAGCATTAAATCGTGAATTACAAAATCTTGATCTTCACTTCAATCTCCTCAATAAAAAAATGCAAGAAGTTGAGGCTGTTTTAACAAATATTGAAGATCGTGATAATGCCATATATCGCCTTTATTTTGAGGCAAATCCGATTCCAGAAGCACAACGCAAACAAGGATTAGGCGGAGTTAATCGTTATAAAAAATACGAAGGCTTCAATAATTCTAAGTTAATCATTGATGCTAACAAGCGTATTGATATTCTTCAAAAACGCATTATTGTGCAGTCTAAGTCACTGGATGAGATTACAGAATTGGCAAAAGATAAGGAGAATTTTTTAGCAAAAATCCCTGCAATTCAACCCATTAAAAACGAAGATTTAACGCGTATGGCTTCTGGCTATGGCTATCGAAGTGACCCCTTCACAAAGGTTCGTAAATTCCATTATGGAATGGATTTCACGGCACCTCGAGGAACACCTGTTTATGCCACAGGAGATGGCGTCATTAAGCGCGCAGACAGTCGATCTTCAGGCTATGGGCGTCACATCCGTATTGATCATGGTTATGGCTATGTTAGTTTATATGCGCACCTTTATAAGTTCAATGTCAAAAAAGGACAAAAGGTAAAACGTGGCGATCTTATTGGCTATGTAGGAAGCACTGGACGTTCCCAAGCACCTCACCTTCATTATGAAGTTTTTAAAGATAAGAAACGTATTAATCCTGTAAATTTTTATTATGGTAATCTGAGTCCTGAAGAATTTAACACATTATTAGCCATCGCCTCTCTTGAAAATCAATCTTTAGATTAATGCATTTAGACCTGCCCACAAAACGCTATTATAGTATTGGAGAAGTTGCAAAAGCATTTGATGTCAATGCGTCATTAATTCGATTTTGGGATAAAGAGTTTGACGCCTTAAAGCCAAAAAAAAATGCCAAAGGCAATCGTCGGTTTACTCCAGAAGATGTTCAAAATCTAAAGTTAATATATAACCTTGTCAAAGAACGGGGTTACACGTTGGAAGGTGCCAAAACCTACCTAAAAGAACAAGATCAAAAATCGCTAGATAATTTTGAGATTATTACAAAATTGGAACGCGTAAAAAATGAATTACTAAAACTAAAAAATCACCTCTAAAATTTACCTATTATGAAAAAATGGTTAATTCCCTTACTAATTATCGCTGCCGTCGTCTATGGAGTATATAGCTGGGCAGTAGGATTTAATAATACTGCTGTAGAATATGAAGCCAATGCAAAAACGGCTTGGTCTAACGTTGAAAGTTCTTACCAACGCCGAAACGATTTAATCGGAAACCTAGTGAAAACAGTTCAAGGTGCTGCCGATTTTGAAAAAAATACACTTACTCAAGTTATTGAAGCGCGTGCAAAAGCCACGGCTGTGACTATTGATCCAACAAACATTACCCCAGAAAATTTGGCAGCTTTTCAACAGGCCCAAAGTGGGGTTAGTAGTGCATTATCAAAACTTTTAGTGACTGTAGAACGCTATCCTGAACTAAAGGCAAATCAAAACTTTTTAGATTTACAAAATCAATTGGAAGGTACGGAGAATAGAATTAATGTGGCTCGAGATCGGTTTAACGAATCGGTCAATATCTATGATATTTTCACTAAAAAATTCCCCAATAAAATCCTAGCAGGTTGGTTCGGATTTAATGAAATGACACGATATAAGGCAAATGCAGGCTCAGAAAATGCTCCAGATATTGATTTCGATTTTAACTAATGGCTAGTCTAGAAAATTTCTTGAGGCCTGAGGAAGAGGAACAAATTGTTGAGGCAATTCGCCAAGCAGAAAAAAAAACTTCAGGCGAAATTCGTGTGCATATTGAAAATAGCTGCTCATTCTCAGTTGAAGATCGCGCCAAAGAGGTGTTTCATCTCTTAAAAATGGACCGAACTAAGCTTCAAAATGGCGTTCTTATTTACATGGCAGTAGCAAACCACCAATTTGGAATTTTTGGTGACAAAGGTATAGACACAAAAGTCCATTCAACATTTTGGAACGATACACGGGACGTGATGCGCAACTTATTTAAAGAAGGCAAATTTAAAGAAGGGATTGTGCAGGGAATCCTAACCGCAAGTAAGGCCCTTGAAGTTCATTTTCCATGGGAGGCAAACGACACAAATGAATTATCAAATTCAATTTCAAAAGGGGGAGATTTATGATCGTTAAACTCCAAAAAACAGCAGTGCTAAGTGTCGTTACTTTGATGTTTGTATCGACACTAGTCCACGCGCAATATAAAATCCCATCAAAGCCCAAAATTCAAACGAGTATTTATGATTACAGCACCCTTTTGAGTGCTCAAGAAGCTTCTAATTTAGAACAAAAACTTATTCGTTATTCTGATAGTACTTCGACTCAAATTGTTGTGGCAATCATTGATTCTACTAAAGGCGAATATATCAACTATTTGGCCACCAATTGGGCACAAGAATGGGGTGTTGGAGACGCCAAAAAGGATAATGGGGTTTTTATTTTATTGGCCAAAAACGATCGAAAAATAAATATTAGTACGGGGTTTGGTGTGGAGCATTTGCTCACTGACAAAATGTGTAGCCGAATTATACAAGAGTCTATCATTCCTTTTTTCAAGAAAAACGATTATTACGGCGGCTTAGATGCTGGAAGTACACATATTTTTAAAGTACTAACGGGTGAATTTAAAGCAAGTCCTCAAGGGCATCAAAAAGGGATTAAATTTGAAACCGTTGTGTTTCTGATTTTTATTTTCTTCATCATTATGATTATCTTATCTCAATCTGGAAAAAACAAAGGCAACAATAGTGGTAGAAACCATCGAACAACAAGCCTTCTTGATGCTATTCTACTGAGTAGTCTAGGACGTGGAAGTTTTGGTGGGAGCTCCAGTTCTGGCGGTGGCTTTGGAAGTGGTGGTTTTGGCGGTGGCTTCGGCGGCGGCGGTTTTGGTGGTGGTGGTGCTTCTGGTGGGTGGTAACCCTATTTTTTACGCATATAGACTGTAATTGGCACGCCTTTAAAATCGTACAAATCTCTTAGTTTGTTTTCCAAAAATCGCTTGTAAGGTTCCTTTACATACTGAGGTAAATTACAGAAAAATGCAAATTGTGGCTGCGGCGTTGGTAACTGCATGATGTATTTTATTTTGACAAACTTACCTTTCAATGCTGGCGGTGGGTTGTTTTCTATGATCGGTAATAAATCATCGTTCAACACACTTGTTTTGAGACGCTTGGTACGGTTTTTATACACCTCCAAAGCCGTTTCCATAGCTTTGTAAATACGCTGCTTAGATAGCGCCGATATAAATACAATGGGCACATCTGTGAATGGTTTTATTTGCTCGCGAATATGTGTTTCAAAGGCTTTGGTGGTTTTGGTATCTTTTTCAACCAAATCCCATTTATTCACTAAAATCACAATCCCTTTATGGTTGCGTTGTGCCAACCAAAAAATATTTTGAACTTGGCCGTCAAACCCCCGTTGGGCATCACACACCAACAAACAAACATCGGCATGTTCAATGGCACGAACAGAACGCATCACTGAATAAAATTCTAAATCTTCTTTGACCTTTGCTTTGCGACGAATTCCGGCGGTATCCACTAGATTAAACTCAAACCCAAAGCGGTTGTATTTGGTATCAATCGAATCACGCGTTGTTCCTGCGATATCTGTGACAATATAACGGTCTTCGCCAATCAATGCATTGATAAAAGACGATTTTCCAGCATTGGGACGTCCTACGACTGCAAAACGTGGTAAGGTCACTTCTTCAACTTCTTCTACATCTGGCAAAGCTTCTACTAAGGCATCAAGCAAATCACCAGTTCCACTTCCATTGATACTTGCAATGGTAAAAAATTCTCCTAATCCTAGAGCATAAAACTCAACAGCATCTTGCTCGCGCATGGCGTTGTCTACCTTATTGATCACTAAGAATACTGGTTTTTTTACTTTTCTAAGCAACTTAGCAACATCTTCGTCCATGCCTGTAACACCAGACTCTACATCGACCATAAAGATTATAGCATCGGCTTCTTCAATAGCCAGCTCCACTTGTTTATCGATTTCGGCTTCGAACACATCATCGCTACCAAGGACGTATCCGCCGGTATCGATTAGAGAAAATTCTTTGCCATTCCAATCGCTTTTCCCATAGTGGCGATCACGGGTCACCCCACTAACGGCATCTACAATGGCTTCTCGCCTTTGAATCAACCGGTTAAAAAAGGTGGATTTCCCTACATTTGGACGTCCTACTATCGCTACAATATTGCTCATATGCTTATAAATTGCTGCAAAAATAGGAAATATCCTTTTGGTAAGCTCTTTTTTATAGAAGTTTAAAGCGATATAAACGCAAATGATTCACTTTGGAAGTTTCATGGCTATGTGATTACACTCAAATTAATTTATAGCTTGAGAAAGACTTAACAAATATAAGCTGGATGTGTTTTTATTTTATGAATTATTATACCCAAAACGCTTCAACTGGTTTTGATTAGAACGCCAGTTTTTATTAACTTTCACATACAATTCTAAGTGTACTTGTTTGCCAAAAAATTTCTCAAGATCTTTTCGGGCTTCCACACCAACGCGTTTGAGGGCTATTCCCTTATGGCCAATGATAATTCCTTTTTGTGTTTCGCGCTCCACCATAATAACAGATCGCATACGGATGATATCGTCTTCTTCAAAAAATTCTTCGGTATCTACCTCAACAGCATAAGGAATCTCTTTCTTGTAATGAATCAAAATCTTTTCACGGATTTTTTCATTCACAAAAAACCGTTCGGGTTTGTCTGTCAATTGATCTTTTGGATAATAGGCGGGTGATTCTGGTAATAATTCCAAAATACGGTCAAAAACATTTTTCACATTAAAGCCTTCCAATGCCGAAATCGCAATAAACTCTGCGTTGGGAACTTTTTGTTGCCAAAGCTGTGCTTGGGCTTCCAATTGTTCTTGGTTAGAAGTATCAATTTTATTTAAGAGTAATAAAACAGGTTTCTTGGAGGCAGTAATTTTATTGAAAAACGATTCGTCTTTTAATTCTTTTTCGCCTATTTCAACCATATAAATTAAAATATCGGCATCTTCAAAAGCAGACTTCACAAAGTCCATCATAGAACTTTGCAGTTCATAAGCGGGCTTAATAATTCCAGGGGTGTCCGAAAGAATCACCTGAAAATCATCGCCATTGACAATCCCTAAAATTCGGTGGCGCGTGGTTTGTGCCTTGGAAGTGATAATGGATAATTTTTCGCCTACAAAGGCATTCATCAGGGTTGATTTTCCGACGTTTGGATTTCCGATGATATTAACAAAACCTGCTTTGTGCATTTAATTTAATTTTCCACAAAGTTACAACCTTCCTTTTAGACTATCTAA
>JABAYZ010000112.1 GCA_018608735.1 Flavobacteriaceae bacterium
CTGTATTCCTGCGCGTTTTACTACTATAGAAACTGCTTTAGAAATGGTAGACTTATTTTTAACTACAGAATTTGAAGGCGGTCGTCATCAAAATAGAATTAATAAAATTCAAAGCTGTTAAATTATAATGGGTCATTCTCATCAACATTTAGGGGACCAAAAAGATAGAAATCTACTTTTATCTATAGTATTAAATAGTATTATTACCCTTGCTCAAATTATAGGTGGTTTTTTATCTGGAAGTCTAGCGCTTTTAAGTGATGCACTCCATAATTTGACAGATGTTATATCACTTATAATTTCTTACATTGCTTCTGTTTTATCTAAAAAAAAAGCAACTATACATCGTACATTTGGATATAAGCGTGCCGAAATTATTGCAGCGTTTATAAACGCCTCTTCTTTAATAATTATTGCTGTTTTTTTAATGATTGAAGCAGTAAAACGCTTTTTTAATCCACAAACTATAGAACCACAATTAGTTATATGGCTATCTATACTGGGTATTATTTTTAATGGACTCAGTGTTTTATTACTTAAAAAAGATAGCACAAATAATATAAACATTCGTTCTGCTTATCTTCATTTACTTACCGATATGCTTGCTAGTATAGCAGTATTGATAGGTGGGTTGTTAATGAAATTTTATCAAGTTTTTTGGGTGGATGCGGTTCTAACAATTGCGATTGCGGTGTATCTCATAGTGGTTGGTTATAATCTACTTAAAGCATCAGTTCATATCCTTATGTTATTTACTCCCGAAGACATCAAAATAGAACATATTATTGATGAAGTGGTTAAAGTAGATGAAATAAATAATATTCATCACATTCATGTTTGGCAATTAAACGAAACCGAAATTCATCTCGAAGCCCATATTGATTTTAATGAAGATCTAAAGTTTTCTGAGTTCAATAGTATTCTTAAAACCTTAGAAGCTTCCCTTTTTAAACGATTCAAAATAAACCATTTTAATATTCAACCTGAATTTGGAAACACAGATTCAAAATCAGTAATCATTCAAGATTAACGTATGCTAGAAATCACAGTAAAAACATTTAGTCAACTTTCTTCTCACGAGCTTTATTATATACTACAATTACGAAGTGAAGTTTTTGTGGTAGAGCAAGATTGTGTTTACCAAGATGTAGATGGTAAGGATCATAAGGCACTTCATGTTATAGGAAAAAAAGACAATGCGATTATTGCATATACACGCGTTTTTAAACCTGGCGATTATTTTAAAGAATCAAGTATAGGGCGAGTTGTTGTTTCTCAAAAAGAACGACATTTAAAATATGGCGAACAACTTATGAAAGCATCTATAAAGGCTATTGAAGATAATTTTAATACCAAAGAAATTAAATTGTCAGCACAAAAATATTTGGAGAAGTTCTACAATAATTTAGGGTTTATAACACAAGGTGAACCTTATTTAGAAGACGACATTCCCCATATAGCAATGCTTAAACGTTAATTTCTAATAGAGGTTATTTTTATTTCTACCCGTCTGTCATATTTAGTTTCCTTCCCTAAAGGGTATTTATTTTTTAGTCCCACATAGCGCATTCGGCTTCTTTTTATTCCTTCTTGAACGAAGTAGTTGTAAATGTACCTAGCTCTTGCTAAAGATAAATTTCGTTTACCTGTTTTTTCGTCAACGGCATCTCTAGCATTTTTTGTACAACACACATGACCCTCTATTGTGAAGTATATATCTTTTCTTTCTCGTAAAACAGAAGCCATGCTCTCTAATACAGGAATAGACTCTTTTATGACATAACTATGCCCTGTTTTGAACAAAATATTATCTAAAACTATTTTATCTCCAACAACTAATTCACCACCCAAAAACGTATCTTTTTTTTCTTCGGTTGTTTTATGAGTAGAATTAGGTTCAATTTTATACTCAACATTAATCTCTACTTTTCTATTTAAACCCCTTAGTGTGTTCATGTTTTCAGAAGAAATTATTCGTAGCAACAGCTCTCCTTTACCATCAACATTTGTTATGAGGTTATCATCCACACCTAAATCAGTCAATATTTTTTTGATCGCATCTGCGCGGTTTTGAGATAGAATTAAATTATATGAATCTGTTCCACGATCATCACAAAATCCATAAATACTGATCCGATCTATTGTGATATTTTCAAAGCCTTGAACAAATAATATAAGACGGTTTGTTTCGATTTCTGGAACCTCAAATTTGTCCGTTTCAAAATAGACCACATGGGTGTCTCTCGTTTGCGCATGTAATGTGTTCATTAATAAAAACAATAAAACCACACTTTTTTTCATTCTATTCTTTAACAATTTTCGTGTTTGACTATTTTAAGATGTTTTGATAAATCGCTTTTTCTATTACAACCTCCTGTGCTTTAAATATTTCTGCATCCGTAGAAATAAAATAAGCGTACATTCCTTCTCTGTAAAAATAACGTTTTATAATTTCTCCCTCTAAATTAGATAAAATATCCAGTTTGTTCAAGTCTATCAATTTTAATTTTGACTCTCGAAGCGTTGTATTTAACACCTCAAAACTAGGATTCATATCTCGAATACCTTCTTTTTTTAATATCATTTTCATGTTATTAATCCCCTCCTGGCTTTTATCATTCTTATTATATTTTTCATCCACACTCATTTTTTTAAACAACTCAAAGTCATTATTGGATAACTTAAAATCATCGAAACTCTCTAGTGAATTGTTATGATAATACAAGTTGGCATAATCAAAAACCAAAGGACTGTTTAATAGGTTTTCTATGAATTTACTTTGATTTTTATCTCCTGTTATAACATCAGGTGTAATCCCACCACCATCATATACAATCCGTCCATTTTTTGTTTTAAAAGCCGTATGTTCTTTTTCGTTATACCGAACCGCAGAGCCATCTTCTTTTCGGTTTCTATAATCTAACGCTTGAATACAACGGCCTGATGGAGTATAATAACGAGAAATTGTTACCTTCAATTGTGAGCCGTACGGTAAAGGCTTGAAGCGTTGAACCAGGCCTTTTCCAAAACTCCTTTTTCCTATAATTACAGCCCGGTCTAAATCTTGCAATGCCCCTGCAACAATTTCACTAGCAGACGCACTTTTTTGATTTATTAAAACCACTAATGGAATATCTAAACTCAAGGGCTGTTTTTGGGTCACAAAATTTTGATTGTACGCCTCTATGTTAGACTTTGTAGAGACTACTATCTGACCCTTGGGTACAAACAAGTTTACAATCTTTACCGCCTCTTGAACCAATCCTCCAGGGTTATTTCTTAAGTCCAAAATAATACCCTGAGCTTCATCGATAAGCATAAGCTTAACGGCATTTTCAACCTCTTTTGAAGCCGTCTTAGAAAAACGGTCCAAAGCAATATAACCCATCCCATTTTCTAATAGTTTTGTGACCGGTACAGCTTTGGGAGTCTTGTCGGCGCGAGCGACAACAACTGTGCTCTCATTTCCGCTTCTCACATAAGTTAACGAGACTTTTGTGTTTTTCTTACCATTTAAAAACTGGGTAGCACTTTCTTTTAATTCAGAAACACTCAGCCCATCAATTTCAATAATTTCATCGCCTGCTTTTAAACCAACCTTATCTGCGGGTAAATCTTTATAGACCTCAACTATAATTAATTTGTTTTTAGTGGCGTTTATGGTTGCTCCTATACCCACATAAGCACCCGATTGATTAATACGTGCGCGTTCTACATCCTGTTCGTTGGAGTATGTTGTATAAGGGTCCAATTCTTCTAGCATATGTTTGACACTCGCCTGCATTAATTCGGCAGGGTTTGTTTCATCCACATAATTCATATTAACCTCCTTAAAAAGGGTGCTAAAAATGTCTAACTGTTTTGCAATTTCAAAATAATCATTTTTGTATGCCGTTGTAGATATAAATAGCAACGCAATGATTCCCAGAACTACCCCTCTTTTTTTATGATACAACTTCATTTGCTTCCTTTTTATTAAAACGCTTTAGTAAAAACTTAAAGTCTTCCTCAAGCTTTGAAGATTTTGGCACCTCTTTTCCAACATATAAAATCATCAAACAGTAGTTTGAATCCAAAACATCTAGTGCTTCAGAAAGTTGTTTTTCTACCACCACTCTCAAAAGACGTTTAATTCGATTGCGATCAACAGCAGTTTTAAAATGTTTTTTACTTACTGAAACGCCAACCAAATTTTCTGATCGGTGTTTTAAATACACCATTCTTAAAGGAAATGCCCCAACCGAACTACCGTTCTCAAACAATTGTTCAATTTGTTTTTTTCCTTTTAACCGTTCCATTTTTATAAGACTTTAAGCTGATTATTTTCCTTGTTCACATCTGCCGTTGCGTTGTTAACATCCACAGTAATACTTTCAATCGTAGACGGATCAACGGCTACTGTAAAGGTATACTCAGGATAGGACCACGCCCAATCGTTTAACAATACTTCACCAGATTTAAGCGGCTTTTCTCCACGCATCATTTGTAAAGGAATGTAATACTCTAGAATACTTCCATCTTTTAATACCACTTGAACCTCTACAGGCATTGGCATTAACCCAATGCGTTCTAATGTAATTGTCGTTTGTCCCTTCAAAGCCTCAACCCCTTTCACGCCATAATCAATAGTGTTAGTCGTTTGTGTCCAATCGGTCAAAAACCATTCCAATTCTAATCCAGATGTTTTTTCGGCAGACCGAATAAAGTCATTTGGCGTAGGATGTTTAAATGCCCAATCGTTGAAATAGTTTTTTAAGGTTTTTTCAAAATGTGTATCCCCAATAATATAACGTAACTGAGCCAATACGAGCGCTCCTTTACTATATGTGGATATGCCGTAAGAGGTGTTGTATGCAAAACGATCTGCGTGTGTACTCATTGGCTGTTCTTTTCCACTTTTTACTAGCGCGTAGTAACGGTCATAATGACGTTTTAGGGGCGTTTTTGTATCCACACCAAAAATGCGGTTTTCAATAAACGTACAAGTATATTCCGCAAAACCTTCGTCTAACCACGGGTGCTTACTTTCGTTTGAAGCCATAAGAAACTGAAACCATGTGTGTCCAATTTCGTGTGCCGTTACGCCCACCAAACTTTCAAAGCTACGCTCTCCAGTAATTAGCGTACACATGCCATACTCCATACCACCATCACCCCCTTGAATTACAGAGTATTGATCGTACGGGTATTTCCCAACTGTAGTACTATAGTATTGCATGATTTTACTAGTAGGTTCCTGTAGGTCTTCCCAATATTTTTTGTATTTACGTTTCAAAGATTTTTTGTATAAAAAATGTAATAGAGGCCCGTCAGGAACCCTTAGGGTGTCATGCACAAAATTAGGATCTGCAGCCCATGTAAAATCATGTACGTTTGGCGCAACGAAATGCCAAGTCAATACATCAGACTTATTTTTTATTTCTTTTTTGCCATAACCATGTCCAATTTCATTAGGGTTTTGTAGGTAACCTGTTCCACCAACAGTATAATTTTTATCCAGAGTTAACTTGACGTCAAAATCACCCCATACACCATGAAATTCTCTACTAATATAAGGGTCTGCATGCCAACCTTCAAAATCATATTCAGCCATTTTTGGATACCATTGTGCCATTGACAACGCAACACCCTCACTACTATTTTTCCCTGCTCGGCGGATCACTGGAGGAATCTGTCCCTCAAAAATCATATCAAACTCAACCGTTTCTCCCGATTTGATAGGTGTGTTCAATTGTACCTCTAAGATTGTTCCCACCACAGTATAATTTATAGGCACACTGTTTTGTGTTAAGCTAATTACCTTCATAAATCCATAATCTTCTTTTTGAAGTTTATTAATTCGATCTCCAACTCTAGGGTCAGCATCTGCTATTGTCATAGAACGCACATCCATTTCACTACCCGGTTGAAAGGCATTGTAAAACAAATGATAAAAGACCTTGTTAAGATTATCTGGAGAATTATTAGTGTAAAGTAGTTTTTGAGTCCCGCCATAATTGTAGGTTTTCACATCGATATTTACGTCCATCGTATAATCTACATGTTGTTGCCAATAGTCAAAATTGTTCTGGCCATACATAGCGGATAGTCCCATTAAAAAAGCCAATACATAAGAAGTATATTTCATAGTATAAATTATTTAGATAATTTGTTTGCCATTAGCAACGCGTTATAAACATTCACCAGTTTCCCCGATTTTGATAAGTCAGAAAATGGCACAATAGTACCGCCCTTTAATGCTGTTTTTTTATTGATTGCTATTCCAGAGTTCATAAGTATTTGTTTTACCTGTACAGCGCTGAGTTTTGGATATTGCGAAAATAGTAATGCCGCTACACCTGCCACCAAAGGTGATGCCATTGATGTTCCGCTAGCAAATTCATACTCGTTTTTTGGATAGGTTGAATAAATTTGAGATCCTGGCGCAAAAACATCAACAGTGCTTTTCCCATAGTTTGAGAAGTCCGCAACCAGAGTGGAGCCATACCTTGGCTCACTAGCACCTACTTTTAAAAAGGTATCAGACACCTCTTCTCCATTGTTTATTTGATCGTTTGGAAAATAATTTATTTGATCTGTATTTTCTCCATCATTCCCAGAAGCTGACACAATCAATACATCTTTTTCTGCGGCATAGGCAATGGCGTCTCTAACCCAATCACTATGAGGTGAAAATTGTTTTCCGAAACTCATGTTAATTACTTTTGCGCCGTTATCAACGGCGTAATACACTGCTAAGGCGACGTCTTTATCGTATTCATCTCCGCTAGGTGTATTTCGGATTGCCATAATTTTCACATTATTAGCAACCCCGTTCATTCCAATACCATTGTGGCGTTTGGCCGCTATAATTCCAGAAACATGAGTGCCGTGCGTGCGCCCACTTCTAGCACTGACGTCATTATCGCCATAATTACGATCGTTAAAATCATTGGGGTTATCTCCGACAATTGATCTTCCGTCAAAATCGACATTTAACTTATAATCCAAACGTTCATTGAGGGACTTGAGCCCTCTATTTAATTCTTTCATCATTTCGGGGATACTTTCAAACCCAAACCCATAAGATTGTTTGATGACACTTACATGTCTCAACAACGTTTCGTCGCTTGTCGATATACTATTCACATCCTCTTTTGTGTAATCTGATTTTTTTAAATGATCGATTACCGCAGTATTAGATGCTGTCAATTGCTCCAGAATTCCACTGTATTGTACTTTTGACCGCATAGTACTTTCGCGTTCTTTTTTAAGCATATCCTCTGCTTCCGCATAGCGTGGGTGACTTGTATCTCCACTAGCCACTAATCGCACATATTCTAGTTGTTCATTGACAGCGTCCCCAAGAAAGTTCCAACCATTGATGTCGTCGATATAGCCATTATTATCATCGTCTTTTCCGTTATTAGGAATTTCTCCGGAATTTACCCAGATATTACCTCTAAGATCTTCGTGGTCTATATCGATTCCAGAGTCAATAACTGCCACAATAACCGTTTTGCTTTTTGGTTTCACCAATTCTTTGTACGCTTTATGTAAACTTATCCCTGGAATTGTGTCTGTGATGAGGTCCAAATGGCTCCATTGTTTTTCTTCAGATTCTGAGAGTTCAATTACTTTAAGGGGAATTACATCAATATTTTCAATTGGTGTCGATAAGATTGCGGCTGTAGATCCGCAACTTGAGATAAATAAAGCGCCTAAAAAATAGGTGGTTTTTTTTAAAATGCTGAGTAGATTTGGGTTCATTTTTTATATTTTAAAATAGATCATTAAAAGCGTGGGTAGCGTTTAGCCGTACCCCTTTTTCGGTATGTTTGACCGTAATTAATTCGTTATGAGCGTCATGTTCCAAAAGTAAAAAATAATTTTGATCTGCAGCAAGGTTTAGAAACCGTTCTTTCTCATCCAGGGTTATTAAAGGTCTTGTGTCATAGCCCATGACAAAAGGAAGAGAAATATGCCCAACAGTTGGTAACAGATCTGCCATAAAACAAATCGTTTTCCCTTTGTATGAAATCATAGGAATCATCTGTTTGTCTGTGTGTCCATTTGCAAAAAACACATCAAACCCTAAACTTGACCCCTGTAATATCTCAACGTCTGGAACGGCAATATGTTTTAATTGTCCACTAGTTTCTAGGGGTATAATATTTTCAGTAAGAAAAGACGCTCGCTCACGCTTGTTTGGTTTAGTTGCCCAATTCCAGTGATCTTCATTACTCCAAAATGTAGCATTTTTAAATGCAATTTCATAGCCTGTTCTGCTTGAATTCCATTGCACACACCCTCCACAGTGATCAAAATGTAAGTGGGTTAAAAACACATCAGTAACATCAGCCCTACAAAAGCCATGTGAAGCAAGAGCGCCATCCAAAGAATGATTACCCCAACGATTATAGTAACTAAAAAATTTATCGCTTTGTTTTGTTCCCATCCCGGTATCAATCAAGATCAAACGCTTGCCGTCTTCGATTAATAAACATCGAGACGCAATATCAATCCTGTTATTTTTGTCGGCAGGGTTTGTTGTATTCCATATTACTTTTGGTACCACCCCAAACATTGCTCCACCGTCTAATTTAAAATTACCAACATTTATAGGGTATAATTTCATCTTAAGCGTTGTTTATGATTGCATCTAATCGACTTCCAAAGTCCAATAGGGCCTTAATTTCTTTAATACTCGCGACCCGTTCTTTACTAAAAACAAGCAAACCATCCTTACTAGATTCAATATGATAATAGGCATTACTTTCAAAAAATCGTACAACCTCATCCGTAAAAAGAGCTCTAATTTCCTGAGCATTTTCGCCTCTCAAATAAAATCGTTTTGAGAAGTCGGCATGGTTTTTAATGTCAATATCTCTGTAGCCGGCTAGTGCATAAAGCCGCTCTAACAAGCCTTCTCGATCTAGTGTAAACACTGGAATATTTCGCGACGTTTTAATATAGAGCATCGTGGAGCGCACGACTTCTTTTGCTATAAATTCCCCCTCAGAAAATGTGATGTCAAATAAATGGTAAGGGCCATTTTTGGCAGACAATTGATTAAAAACATGTTCAATTTTTTTAGTTTTAAAATAGATGAAGTTTTCTAAAAACTCACTATTTATACGTTGCAACGGATCGAAAGTTAATCCAAAATCATCAGCGACTAGCCCAAGGTTTTTTTGACGCTTTGTTTTGTTGTTAGGAATAATATTTTGAAGCGGTAATAAACGCCTCAAAGCAAAGGGGTGCTCTGATTTTGTCCCTAAAATGTCTAATCCAATAACTCCAATATTGCCTCCTTTTTTATGAAACAGTTCTTGATAATCATGGATGTTTTCCATCACAGAATGATCGACAAATCCACAGAGTGAAAAATCTATAATGACATCGTTTTGTTCTGGAATAGCTTCTAGTTTACTTTTTAGAATATTAAAATTTAAAAAACTACAAAAATGTTTTACACTCAAAAAATAATTTCCATTTTCTTCTTTGAACATCAAAACATTAGGCTTGAGTATGTTTTTAATAAACAAAGAGAGACTTTTTGTAACCACAATATGAATAATAAATGTCGCAATCAGCCCCGCAATAATTCCAGAAATTAAGCCCACTTTTAAGGTTACAAATAGGGTTGCAAAGAAAATAATAAGCTGTTCTTTTCCTATTGTAAAAATACGACGCACGACATCTGGTGATGCTAATTTATAGCCTGTGTATACAAGAATCGCCATCAGGGCAGTTAGCGGAATTCTTGTGAGCTCTGTGCTAAATAGGAGTATAAACACGACTAGAAACAAGGCGTGAAATAAGTTTGAAGACCGGTTACTCCCGCCATTGTTGACGTTTACAGAGCTTCTTGCGATTACGGTGACCACATTTAATCCCCCCAAAAACCCACTAACTACTGTGGCTAATCCAAGAGCTTTAATGTCTTTATTTACGTTTGATCGTCTTTTGCTAACGTCCAATTTATCCACAGCCTTAATGCTCAATAACGACTCTATGCTTGCAATTAAAGTTAGCGCAATAACGCTTGACCAAAAGGAAAGCGTACCCACCATTTCAAAATTTGGCGTTGGAATATCCGTTATTATGTTTTGAATATTTGGTATTTCAGGAATCATATAGGCGCCCGAAATGGGGTTTGGCAATCGTAATACTAACTCATAATAGTAGCTAAACCCAACAGAAACGATCACAATCCACATTGGTGCAGGGATGAGTTGAAGGTATTTGTTTCTAATTTTAGAATAAAACACCATAATTCCTAAGCTCAAAATTCCAGCGAGAGCCGCATAAATTAATCCTTTATCTTGAAAGTTAACAACCGCAATTAAGGTATTAGGAATTTCTAGCAAGTAGTCAATACCATTATCTCTGACAATTTTATTACCCAGCATGATGTGAAATTGCTTCCCTAAAATAATTAGTCCAATAGCCGCTAACATCCCTTGTATTGCTGAGGACGGAAAGTAGTCTGCAAGCTTTCCAAGTCTTAAAAACCCAAGGATGACTAAGATAATCCCAGAGCATATAATGGCAGCATAGGTAGCGGTAAGTCCAAGAGTTGTAATCGCAACTAACACTACGCCAACTAGCCCGTTTCCAGGCCCAGATATGGTGACAAAACTACCCCCCAAAATGGAGACGATTATTCCCCCTACGATAGCAGTGATTACCCCAGCTATTGGGGGCGCTTCACTTGCCATAGCAAGACCTAAGCCTAGTGGTAGCGCAATAAGGCTGACCACCAAACCAGAGAACATGTTTTTAGGTAGTGCTTTTATAAACCCACCAAATGAGGTTTCTTTTGTTTTCATTGGACAATTAATACATCGGTTGGTAATTCAGTTAAAATATGTTCAATATCGTGAGGAAAAACTCGATCCCAAAATGTCATTTTTGCCGGTGCATTCATGACTAATAAATCTGCTCGTGCGACTTGAGCATAATGTCCTATTGAGTATCCGCGTTTACCAAAGATCGGTTGAGATTTGATCACCATTTTTTTTGTGTAATCTTCTGGAATTGTAGATAATATTTTTTTTACTCGTGTCTTTTCCCTTAGGCGTAAACGTTCTTTTATAATAGTAGATTTTCGAAGTGATTTATCATCATCAACATTTACGCTTACCTCTTCTTGATCAATTTCTTCGACAACCGTAATTTTATCGACCCCTAATTTGTGACCAACCAAAAATGCTGTTTTGACAGTTTCTTTTGTCTTTGGGTCTTTCAAACCATTTACAACAATGTGTTTGCAAGGAACGCGCTCTATTGAGGGGTTGATTAAAAGGAGTACAGAACAGTTTGCTTTTCGAGTAATTTTTCGGGCGATAGACCCAAGGTAGTATTTTAAAAAATTCTCTTTTTTGAGGGCTCCAATAATAAGCAAGTCCACCTTTTTTTCTTCTGCAGACGATAGAATGACGTCTACAGGGTCGCCAGACTTGAATAAAATTTCAAATTCTAAGCCCTTATTTTCAAAGTGACTCAAAAAACGTAAAAATATACTTGATTTTTTTTCAGAAGCTTCACCGATATGTATCAGCACCAATTTGCTGCCAAAACACAAAGCAAAACGTGCTGCTTCATTAATATTGGCCTCTAAATTTGGAGAAAATGTAACCCCAATTCCAATCGTTTTAAAAGCAATAGCGTTCAATCCATTTTATGTTTAAAGATTATCCTGAAATATAAGACTTTCTTTAAAAATATAAAAA
>JABAYZ010000185.1 GCA_018608735.1 Flavobacteriaceae bacterium
GTTGGATGGATCAGTTATCCATTATGTTACTTAGTTGGTACAGCTGATGGTCAGTGGTATTCTTTCATGTCAGGAGTAGGTTTAGATATGGATGTTCTTTACAACATTGCAGATGCAATCAACAAAATCGGTTTCGGTTTAGTGATCTACAGTTTAGCAGTTAAGAAAACAGCATAACAATAGAAAATAAACAATATTATAAAAAGGCTGTCTGAAAAGACAGCCTTTTTTTTTGCACTTTTTAACGCTGTGTTGTTATTAACTTCATTATAGCTTTCGTAACTTTACACTCAAATTAGATTAAAAATGAGTCCAACGAAAGACCAGATTATAAAGGCTGCAACAGCGGCTTGCAAAAACACCTTAATGGAAACTCTAAGTATCGAATTTGTAGATGCAGGAGAAGATTTTGTAATCGCCAGAATGCCTGTCGATTCACGGGTGTATCAACCTGATGGTGTATTACATGGCGGCGCTACCGCAGCACTTGCTGAAACCGTTGGAAGTTTTGCGGCACATATTTTTTTAGATACTACAAATTACTTTGTGAGAGGAATTGATATTTCTGCAAATCATATCAAAAGCGTTAAGGCGGGATTTGTATATGCCAAAGCAACTTTTATTCACAGGGGTAGAACCATGCAAATTTTTAATATCGAAGTTACCGACGATCAAAACCAGTTGGTATCGTCTTGTAAACTTACCACTGTTTCACTTCCAAAAGAACGTTAATTGATGACCTCGACCGATTTTTTCGATCAAATCAATACTGCGATTAAATCGAAACGCCCATTTGTTCTTTTTTCTAAACCTGAAAAACAGGCGATCAAAGCGTACCTTCAAAACAGTTCTAACAGCCATATTATAACTGATTTTTCTGAAAGTGGCTTTGTGTTTTCTCCTTTTGATCATAACAGAGATAGTTATTATATTCCATTTGAGGACGCTGACTTCATAACATTAGAACACCCTGATTTTGAGCTTGATCTTAAGGCTAGCCATCTGACAGTAATTGAATCAGCAAATAATCATTTAGACCTAGTATCTAAAGCTATTGATGTTATAAATTCTACGGATTTAGAAAAGGTGGTACTTTCAAAAGCTTTCAAATTTAATTTAGATAGTTCCAGCCCACTCGAAATCTTTAAAAAGTTAGTCCATCACTATCCCTCCGCATTCACGTACTGTTGGTTTCATCCGCAAACAGGATTTTGGTTTGGCGCCTCTCCTGAGAGTCTATTAAAACTACAAGGCAAGTCACTCTCTACAATGGCCCTAGCAGGCACAAAGGCTTACAACCCTTCTAAAGAGGTTGAATGGGATGCTAAAAACCAAGAAGAACATGCGTTTGTGTCAGACTATATTGTAGAAGTATTATCGGATTATTTAGATGCTATAAAGACTTCCGGCCCTCACACATTCAAGGCTGGCGAATTACTACACCTTCAAACCCATGTTACTGGGCGATTAAAATTATCGGTAGATAGTTTAAAAGATTTATTACGAGCAATGCACCCAACACCAGCTGTTTGTGGTACACCAAGACCACTTGCTCTAAACTATATCAATTCAAATGAAGCCTATGACCGCGAGTTTTATGCGGGTTTTTTTGGGGAATTAAATATCCCCTCAACGTCCAGCTTTAGGAATTCAAAAAAAAATATTGAAAATAGAGCATATCAAACGGCGAGAACATCTACAGAACTTGCAGTTAATTTGCGTTGTATGAAGCTAGATAATACTACAGCAACCCTTTATAGTGGAGGAGGGATTACTAAGGATTCAAATCCTATAGAGGAAAATGTTGAGGTTGAACACAAGATTCAAACGATTAAAAAGGTGCTCTAAACCTTTAGGAAATATTTATTATTTCATTTCAATTTAAACCCTAAAAATTAAATAACTTTGTGGGTCAATGATACAGTCAAAACAACCCTTAGCACAATCCATTATTCAGCTTTGTAAAAGTCACAATATTAAACATATTGTAATTTCTCCAGGAAGTCGTAATGCACCATTGACTATTGGGTTTACTAATCATGGATTTTTTAAATGTTATAGTATTGTTGACGAGCGTTCTGCTGGTTTTTTTGCATTAGGAATAGCTCAACAATTACAAGAGCCTGTTGCGCTAGTATGTACTTCAGGAAGTGCAGTAGTTAATTACTATCCTGCTGTCACTGAAGCATATTATAGTCGTATTCCACTCGTTGTAATTTCTGCCGATCGTCCAGATCACCTTATTAATATTGGAGATGGTCAAACCATTACTCAACCTCATATTTTTGGTGCCCATATTTTATATGAAGCTAATCTAAAAACTCATTTTAAAAAGACCTTTTTAAGAGCTACAAAAAGCAATAGTACACTAATTAATAGCGCATTACATGTTTCAAAACATGAACGTGGACCTGTACATATAAATGTTCCGTTTGCAGAACCTCTTTACGAAACCGTTAATGAATTAATAGAACAGCCTAAACCAGCTGCGATTAAAATAAACAAAAAACCATTTTCACTTTCAAAATCAGCACTCGATAAGTGGCAATCCTCAAAGCGTAAAATGATTTTAGTGGGCGTAAATCCACCAGATCATATTCAACAAGATTTCCTGAAGATATTAGCTGATGACCCATCCGTAATTGTGCTTACAGAAACAACTTCGAATCTACATCATCCTAATTTTTTCCCTGCTATTGATCAATTGATTACTCCTTTGGATTCGACCGATTTTGAAGCTCTTCAACCAGAACTATTAGTCACATTTGGTGGTATGATTGTTTCTAAAAAAATTAAAACATTTCTTAGATCCAGTCCTCCAAAAACACATTGGCATATTGATCCCGTACTTGCAAATGATACGTTTTTTTGTTTGACAAAACATTATAAACACACTGTAAATGAGTTTTTTGAAGAGTTACTTATATCTAATACCTCTCCATTAGTCAGCACCTATTTTGAAACATGGAATCATGTAAAAAACCGACGACTCGAAAAACATAAGAAATATTTACAATCCATTCCATTTAGTGATTTTAAAGCGTTTGACCGTATAATAAAACAGATTCCAAACGACTACATGCTACAGTCTAGCAATAGCTCAACCATACGCTACTTACAATTATTTGAGCTAAGTGCATCACTCACTGTGTTTTGTAATCGAGGAACTAGTGGAATTGATGGGTCTACAAGTACAGCTATTGGTGCTGCGACGGTTTCAAAAAGACCTACAGTTTTTATTACTGGGGATTTAAGTTTTTTTTATGACAGCAATGCACTTTGGAATACGTATATTCCTTCAAACTTTCGAATTATAATTATTAATAATAGAGGTGGAGGCATTTTTAGAATTTTACCAGGAAATAAAAACTCCGAAAATTTTAGCACCTTTTTTGAAACCAATCATTCTCTCACAGCCGAATCTATTTCCAAACACTTTAATTTAGAGTATACTTCTGCAAACTCTAAAGAAGAATTAGATATTAGTTTAGAGAATTTTTTCCAAGAAAGTTCACGTCCAAAACTATTAGAAATATTCACGCCTTCCTCCGAAAACGACCGAATTTTATTATCATATTTCGATTTTATTAAATAAAATGTGACTTTTTATTTGTAGTGGTGTCTTAAATATTGAGAGCTGTTGTTTACGCCTATATCCTTAATCTAATTTAAACAAACTTCACTATGAACAAAAGAGATGAACTAATTGAAAAGTATGCCAATGATTTAATAAATAAATGTAATGTAAAACCAGACTTGGATTTACTTAGAAAAGTTACAATTGGATGTGGTCCAGCAATTTACAATAGAGATTCTAGCACAGTTTCAGGAACTGATGAATCTGAGTTAAAAACTGTTCGAAACAGTTTTCTCATAAAAAAACTTGGACTTTCAAAAGATGACAAATTAGATGAAGCAATTGCGAAAGTTATTGCACAGTATGGTAACTCTAACCCACACAAATATCGTGTAGTAGTTTACTATTTATTAGTACTCCATTTTGGTAAAGAATCGGTATATTAATATTCATCACACCTAATTCCCAAGCGTTGCAATTTGTTGTGACGCTTTTTTTATTTTCTGACTCTATTATTCTTACCTTTGTGGTATGATACAAATAGGAGACTATAATAAGCTTACAATTCTTAGAGATACTGATCCAGGATTGTTTTTGGGTGATGATGACCAACAAGAAGTATTACTGCCAAACCGTTATGTTCCTGAGGAATTCGAAATAGATGATACTATTGAAGTTTTTGTCTATTTAGATAATGAAGAACGATTGGTGGCTGTTACAGATCATCCTTACATCAAAAAAGGAGAATTTGCATTACTTCGTTGTAATTCAGTAAATGAATTTGGTGCCTTTCTCGACTGGGGATTGGTAAAAGAATTATTCTGCCCTTTTAGAGAACAAGCATTTGCGATGAAAGCCGGAGGCTGGTATTTGGTGTATTGCTATCTAGATGAAACTTCCGAACGTTTGGTCGCTTCTAGCAAAACAAACCGTTTTTTAGATAACAAACAGCTTACAGTTGAACCCTTTGATGAGGTCGATTTAATTGTGTCACACCCCTCTGATTTAGGAATGAATGTTATTGTTAATAAAACCCATTTAGGTTTAATTTTCAATCAAGACTTATTTAAAGATCTAAGTATAGGCGATAAGTTAAAAGGAATGGTGAAGAAAATTCGCCCTGGAAATAAACTCGATATTACCCTCGATAAAATTGGTTATAGAAACATTGAACCGAATGCTCAATTGATATTGGAGTTTTTAGAAAACAATGAGCACGGCTGTTTAAAACTCTCAGATAAATCGTCTCCAGAAGACATTAAGTCGAAAGTTCAAATGAGTAAAAAAAGTTTTAAAAAAGCTATCGGAACGCTATACAAACAACGTCGCATCCGTATTGAATCTGATGGGATATATTTAACCACCTAAAACTGTAATTCTATGCCGAATATACAATGGAAAACCGTTAAAGATTATGAAGACATCACCTATAAAAAATGTAATGGTGTAGCCCGCATTGCTTTTAATCGTCCAGATGTTAGAAATGCATTTCGACCCAAAACAACGCTAGAGTTATATCAGGCATTATATGATGCCAATGAAGACACAAGTATTGGTGTGGTGTTGTTAAGTGCCGAAGGCCCATCCTCCAAGGATGGCATTTATTCATTTTGTAGCGGAGGTGATCAAAAGGCACGTGGTCACGAAGGTTATGTGGGTGATGATGGTTATCATCGTTTAAATATTTTAGAAGTACAACGCCTCATTCGATTTATGCCCAAAGCAGTCATTGCTGTAGTTCCTGGTTGGGCTGTTGGTGGAGGACATAGCCTACATGTGGTATGCGATTTGACTTTAGCGAGTAAAGAACATGCTATTTTTAAACAAACAGATGCAGATGTTACCAGTTTTGATGGCGGCTATGGATCGGCCTATCTTGCAAAAATGGTAGGTCAGAAAAAAGCACGAGAAATTTTTTTCTTAGGAAGAAATTATAACGCACAAGAGGCCTATGATATGGGCATGGTAAACGCTGTAATTCCACACGATGAACTAGAAACTACGGCCTATGAATGGGCCCAAGAGATTCTAGGAAAATCGCCGATATCCATTAAAATGCTCAAGTTTGCTATGAATCTCACCGATGATGGCATGGTTGGTCAGCAAGTTTTTGCGGGTGAAGCGACGCGACTTGCTTATATGACAGACGAAGCTAAAGAAGGTCGTGACGCCTTTTTAGAAAAACGAAAACCTAATTTTGAAAAAAAATGGATTCCATAGAATGAAAAAACTTAGTATATGGATTTCAGCTTGCCGTCTTAGGACATTGCCTTTGTCAATCTCAGGAGCCATTGTAGGCTCTGGAATCGCCTATTATAGAGGTTTTTTTGACAGCTCAGTGTTTGTGTTAACTCTTGTAACCACTCTAAGTCTACAGATTTTATCAAACCTTGCTAATGATTATGGCGACGGTGTTAAAGGCACTGACAACGAACATCGTATAGGCCCAGAGCGTGCCTTGCAAAGCGGAAAGATAAGTCCAAAACAAATGCTTACTGCCATTATATATAATGCCATATTTTGTTTTGTTTTGGTCATAAGTTTAATTTATGTTGCCTTTGGCGCGGCACAATTTATAACCTCCTTAGTCTTTGTAGTTCTTGGAGTATTAGCAATCGTTGCGGCCATTAAATATACAGTAGGAGATTCTGCCTATGGCTATAAAGCGCTAGGGGATATCATGGTGTTTTTATTTTTTGGTTGGCTAAGTGTTCTTGGAACATATTTTTTATATGCAAAACAACTTGATTTTTTAATGCTACTTCCAGCCAGTTCAATTGGATTACTTAGTGCAGGCGTTCTCAACTTGAACAATATGCGGGATTTAGAATCAGATAAATTATCCAATAAAAAAACTTTGGCAGGATACTTTGGTTTTAAAAAATCAAAAACCTATCAACAACTATTAGTAATTCTAGCCCTAGTTTTGATGGCTATTTATTCGTTTTTAAACTCAGACAACACGATGTATTTACTGCTAATTGCATTTGTACCTTTTTGTATTCATTTGAATAGTATTCGAAAAATAAACAATCCTAAGGACTACGACCCTCAACTCAAAGTATTAGCGTTATCGACGTTTTTACTTGCAATAATTTTCAGTATTTGTCATAGTGTAGTTTAAAATTTAAACGCTAGAAATAGATAATAACAAACACATGAATTTAAATTTTTAGTTTACATGATGAAGGCTACTTATTTTAGATATCAACTTCAGTTCAAACAAGCAAGCGGTACCTCTCGCGGCGTTTTAACCTACAAAGACACTTGGTTTATACAAATTGAAGACCTTGCCCTTAAGGGTATAGGAGAATGCGGTATGTTTAAAGGATTGAGTGTAGATGACCGTCCAGATTTTGAAACCAAACTCGCCTGGACCTGCGAAAATATTCATTTAGGGCTTAATGTACTACTTAGAGATTTGATTGAATTTCCTTCCATTCAATTTGGCTTGGAAATGGCTTTTCAAGCATTAACCGCTAAAACGCCTTTTGAATTGTTTCCCTCTAAGTTCACTGAGGGGCAAAATTCAATCCCAATTAATGGTTTGATTTGGATGGGCGAAGCATCTTTTATGAAACAACAAATTAAAGCAAAACTTGACGCAGGATTTTCATGTATAAAGCTTAAAATTGGGGCGATTGATTTTGATAAAGAGTTGGACCTTATAAACTCTATTCGACAGGAGTTTGACGCACAAACTGTTGAAATTCGTGTTGATGCCAATGGTGCATTTAAACCCTCTGAAGCTTTAGAGAAATTAAAACGACTTTCGGAATATGACCTACATTCCATAGAACAACCCATTCAACAAGGGCACATACACGACATGGCGCATTTATGTGAAAACACCCCCTTGCCAATTGCTTTGGATGAAGAATTAATAGGCGTGTTTTCTGTAACAAATAAGACAAAATTACTACAAACTATCAAACCGCAATATATCATCTTAAAACCAACATTGATAGGAGGGTATAAAGGCAGTCAGGAATGGATAGATATCGCAGAGTCAAATGATATAGGTTGGTGGATAACCAGTGCGTTGGAAAGTAATATTGGACTTAATGCGATTGCACAATGGACCTATACACTTAATAGTCCAATGCCTCAAGGGTTAGGTACAGGAGGATTGTTTACTAATAATATTCAAGCCCCTTTAGTTGTCGATTCGGGGCAATTATTTTATGATCAAAAAACAAAGTGGAATTTAAATTTTTAAGTTATTATGAATTACATTAATCAAGCCTTTAAAGGAAAAAATAACCTTTGGATGTTTCTTCTCACAACATCTCTTGTTTCAGGTATGTTTATTTTAAATTTTATCACGTATTTATTATCTTCAAAAGAAGATATGGATGAAGTTTATGATCTAATGAAAAGTATTCCAGCAAATATATCGTTAATTGTTAATTTATTGCCTTTCGTTTTTTTGCTAGGATTGCTTTTCCTTTTGGTTAAACAGTTGCATGAAAGAAGTATTTTGTCGTTGTCAACTAGTAGAGTAAAAATAGATTGGAGTAGATCATTTTTTTCTTTTTCGTTAATTATAATAACTTCATTACTCATTTTTGCAGTTTCTGCTTATTTCGATCCTTCAGCCATTGAGATGCAGTTTGATTTAAAAAAATTTTCAATATTATTTGCTATTAGTATTTTGTTGTTTCCTTTCCAAATTGGATTGGAAGAATATTTATTTAGAGGATATTTGATGCAGCAAATTGGAGTCATCGCAAGAAATAGGTGGTTTCCTCTAATGATAACTTCACTATTCTTCGGGCTCTTTCATAGTGCAAATCCTGAAGTGGCAGAAATTGGATTTATTACCATGGTATTTTATATTGGTACAGGATTATTTTTGGGAATTATAACCTTAATGGATGATGGTCTGGAACTTGCTTTAGGATTTCACCTTGGAAATAATTTATTGGCGGCATTATTAATAACCTCTGACTGGTCTGCACTCCAAACAGATGCAATTTTCAGATATACAGCTTCTGAAGCCAACATTACCGCATTAGAAATTATTTTGCCCGTATTTTTGTTCTACCCTATTCTAATCTATATTTTTGCAAAAGTATATAAATGGACCAACTGGAAAGATAAATTAACAGGCCCAGTCACAAAAGATCCGTTGCCAACCCCAAGTATTTCTGAATAATTGAAAATTAAACACACATATAAACACCCGCATTCGGCATTTAAACTGGAAGGTGTTTTGTATAATAATATTAGCCTAGCTAAACTGGCTGAGCAATACAGAAATAAAGGAGAGGGTTATCAGGTTTCACTAGGTCGTTTTATAATGCAATGGATAGATGCAAGCCCAGAACTAACACTTCAAACCTCTGGATCAACAGGAGCACCCAAAACGGTTTTTATGTCCAAACAAGCCATGGTAAACTCTGCCATTGCCACTGGAGACTATTTTAAATTGACGGCTGGTAATACCGCCTTATCCTGCTTGCCATTTGAATATATTGCCGCCAAAATGATGTTTGTAAGAGCATATGTCTTAGGGCTAGATTTATATTGTGTTCAGCCCTGTTCGAACCCTTTAAAAGGGAGCTCTAAAGTATATGATTTTTGTGCGATGGTACCTTTACAAGTAGAACAGTCTATACATGATTTACACCAAATAAAAACGCTCATCGTTGGAGGCGCAGCGCTTTCAAAAACGTTGACGATTAAGCTTAAAAATTCACCTACTAATAGCTATGAAACTTTTGGTATGACAGAAACTGTCAGTCATATTGCGGTTAAAAACATCAGTACATCTTCAACTGTTTTTGAAGTCTTGCCATCAATTTCTGTTGGAGTAGATTCTCGAAACTGTTTATATATTGAAGCACCTCATATACTATCAACCCCAATTCAAACCAATGATGTGATCAATCTTATTTCTAAGACAAGATTTGAATGGATAGGCCGATATGACACCATTATAAATTCTGGAGGCCTAAAAATAGCCCCTGAAAAATTAGAACAGCACTTGGAAGGCTTTATTGAAGACCGCTTTTTTATTGGCTCTCAAAAAAACGACACTCTGGGAGAGGTAATTGTGATTGTTATTGAGCGGTCATCAGCATATAAAACATTAGATTTTGATGTCTTAGAACCGTTTATGCGCCCCAAATATGTGTATTATGTGGAACAGTTTATAGAAACGGTATCGGGAAAAATTAAACGAAAAGAAACTTTAGCTTTAGTTACACCTGAATAACGCCCATATTAAAGGCTTTTTGAATTGGGGCATGGTTGGCTGCTTCAATACCTATACTGATCCAATTACGTGTGTCTGTAGGCGCAATAACGGCATCTGTCCACAAGCGTGCCGCAGAATAGTAAGGTGAGACTTGGTCGTCGTAGCGCGATTTAATGTCATCAAATAATTCAGCTTCTTTTTCGGGTGTAATGATTTCACCTTTCTTCTTTAGAGCTGCGGTTTCAATTTGTAACAATACTTTAGCAGCACTATTTCCACTCATCACCGCTAGGGCAGCACTTGGCCAGGCGACAATTAGCCGGGGGTCATAGGCCTTGCCACACATCGCATAATTTCCAGCACCATAGCTGTTTCCAATGATAATAGTAAATTTTGGAACGACACTATTGCTCACCGCATTGACCATCTTGGCGCCATCTTTTATAATTCCACTGTGTTCACTTTTACTGCCCACCATAAATCCAGTGACATCTTGTAAGAACACTAAGGGTATTTTTTTCTGGTTACAGTTGGCAATAAATCGCGTGGCTTTATCCGCACTATCATTATAAATTACCCCACCAAATTGCATTTCTCCTTTGGCATTTTTGACCAACTTCCTCTGATTAGCTACAATGCCAACCGCCCATCCATCAATACGAGCATAGCCCGTAATAATTGTTTTACCATAATCTGCTTTATAGTCTTCAAATTCGGAGTCATCAACCAAACGCTTAATGATGTCATACATGTCATACTGATCAGCTCTTGATTTGGGAAGGATTCCATACAGTTCTTCTGGATTCGCTTTAGGAATTTTTGGTGCACTTCTGTTATAGCCTGCGTTGTCAGAATCCCCAATTTTACTCATAATGGATTTGATTTTATCTAACGCATCGGTGTCATCTTTGGCCTTATAATCGGTAACACCACTTATTTCGCAATGCGTCGTTGCACCTCCAAGGGTTTCATTATCTATGGTTTCTCCAATGGCGGCTTTGACTAAATAGCTTCCTGCCAAAAAGATACTCGCCGTTTTATCAACAATAATGGCTTCATCACTCATAACGGGTAAGTAAGCACCCCCTGCGACACAACTGCCCATGATTGCCGAAATCTGCGTGATTCCCATGCTACTCATTTGTGCGTTATTTCTAAAAATCCGTCCAAAGTGTTCTTTATCTGGGAAAATTTCGTCTTGCATTGGCAGAAAGACCCCAGCAGAATCGACTAAGTAGATGATTGGCAATTTATTTTCGATAGCAATTTCTTGTGCTCTAAGATTTTTTTTAGCGCTAATAGGAAACCATGCACCCGCTTTTACCGTTGCATCATTAGCAACAACCACACACTGTTTGCCTTTAATAAATCCAATTTTCACAATAACCCCTCCAGATGGACACCCCCCATGAGTTGCATACATACCATCACCAACAAAAGCACCAATTTCAATAGAGTTTGACTTTGGATCCAACAGGTAGTCTATTCGCTCTCTAGCGGTCAGTTTTCCTTTGGCGTGTTCTTTTTCGATTTTGGCTTTTCCACCTCCTAATTTAACTTTCGCCAAACGCTTGATTAAATTGGTTACGAGTAATTTATTATAATCTTCGTTTTTGTTGAAGTTTAAATCCATGGTACTTATCTTTGTGTAAACAAAAATAACATTATTCTTTGATTTCAAGTTTTTGTTTAACGAACAATTATAA
>JABAYZ010000097.1 GCA_018608735.1 Flavobacteriaceae bacterium
ATAGGTCATTCTGAACGATGGCACAAAGGTACGTCTTATTTTAAATAAATTAACGTGTAAACACCAATTTAGTAGCGGTTGATCCATTGGCGTCATACGCATAGCCATCCGTAGCAAACGTTTTTAAACCATCAACCGTTTCTACAGCATTTTCAATAATGTGACGGGTCATGTACCCACGGGCTAGTTTGGCAAAAATAGCAATGGTTTTGTACTGCCCGTTTTTGAATTCCTTAAAATCCACATGCACTACAGGCACTTTAAGAACTTTAACATCAATAGCTTTAAAATATTCTTGACTCGCTAAATTGACAAACAACTCCCCATCTTTTAGCTCATTATTCAAAGCTGTAGTTACTTTTTTTCGCCAAAATTCATAGAGATTTTTGGATTTACCTACAGGAAATTTTGTCCCCATTTCCAAACGGTAGGGCTGCACTAAGTCTAGAGGTTTCAAAATACCATACAATCCTGAGATAATTCGAACAGAATCTTGTAGCGTATTTATTTTTGAGTCTTCAATGGTATAGGCGTCTAACCCACGATACACATCGCCATTAAAGGCATATATCGCTGGGCGTGCATTTTTGGAAGTAAAAGGTACTGACCAGTCCTGATTACGCTCATAATTAAGTTGACCCAAATTAGGGGAAATATGCATCAATTCCGAAAGTGCTTTAGCAGATTTCTTTTTGAGTAAGGTATTCAATTGCTGCGCCTCGCCCATAAAACAACTATTGGTGCTTAATGTGGTCGGTAAATCACTCTCGTAATTTAATGATTTGGCAGGTGAGATGACAAGTTTCATATATCTATGTTTATGACGTAAAGTTAACATCTAAGATTGAACTCTAAGAAAAATTATATTTATAATTTCTATGTTCCAATATTCAAAATTGATGCTTAGTCCGTTTATTCTTCAACTAGGTGATTCGAGTAGACTTCCCATTTTTTGATACAGTTTTGCATATCTTGAGGGATTTCAGTGGTGAATGCCATTTTTTTGCCTGTAGTTGGATGTACAAATCCTAGAGTTTTGGCATGTAAGGCTTGACGCGGAAGGGTTTTAAAACAATTATCCACAAACTGCTTATACTTGGTGAAAGTTGTCCCTTTTAGAATACGATCACCTCCATAGCGTTCGTCATTAAAAAGTGTATGCCCAATATGCTTCATATGTACTCGAATTTGATGAGTGCGCCCCGTCTCCAGTCGGCAGGTCAACAGGGTTACATAGCCCAATCTTTGGAGGACTTTATAGTGTGTAACGGCAGGTTTTCCTTTATCAGCTTCATCGCCAAAATAGACCGTATTTTGCAATCTGTTTTTAGGATGACGTCCAATATTTCCATCAACAGTTCCTTTTTCTAATTCAACATTTCCCCAAACCATAGCTACATATTCGCGTTCACTTGTCTTGGCTTTGAATTGTGCAGATAGATGAGCCATCGCAATTTCGGTTTTGGCGACCACTAACAACCCACTTGTGTCTTTATCAATTCGATGAACTAAGCCGGGGCGGTTACTACTGTTATTGGGAAGGGTATCAAAATGAAACAGTAAGGCGTTAATTAAGGTGCCAGAATAATTTCCATGACCCGGATGAACAACCATTCCAGGGGCTTTATTAACGACTAATAAATCGTCATCTTCATACACAACATCAATAGGGATATCTTCAGGAACTAATAAATTTTCGTAAGGGGGGTGTTCAAATAAAACACGGATTTGATCCAATGGCTTTACCTTATAATTTGATTTAACAGCTATTTCATTGACGAGAATACTACCATCCTTAGCGGCAGCTTGTATTTTATTTCGAGTAGCATTTTCAACAAAATTCATGAGGTATTTATCGATCCGCAAAGGCTGTTGTCCTTTTTCGACCGTAAATGTGTAATGCTCATGTAATTCACTTTCGTTTACTAAATCTTCCATGGTTGATTATTGCTTTCGAATACCGTTTCCTAAGACAAGGTCGAGAATCGAGGTTTTTGGAAGCATCGTACCTGCTTCAATGATTTGGCCGTTATGCCGTAGTTCTAAAACTTCATCTTTCCCTAAGTCATCTCTATAGACAAGAGTACCAATTTGAAACCCAAGGGTTTCTAATGTGGGTTTTGCTTGTCGAAACGTACGACGAATGACATCGGGAACGGGGAGTGTTCTGTAGGACGAGGGATTTAAAATTAAATATATTTTGCGACCTGCTTTAACCTGACTCCCAGCTATAGGGTCTTGTTCAATAATTGCCCCTTTGGGATAGTTAGGATTGTAGTTTGATGAATCTTGAACTTCACTTCTCAAGTTTTGCGCTATAATTAGAGCCTGAGCGGCTTTGTAGGTTTTTCCTGTCAGCGGAGGTACGGTTACAAATGCTCCGTGGTTGGTATACGACTTAAGCCATTTGAGGGTTAGAAACCCAAAAATCACCAATGCAATACACGCAAACATTAATTGCTTTATAAATGATTTACTGAATAAGAATTTAATGAAATTCATAGTGCTTTTTTATAATTTAACAAAGCTAAACAAATATTTGTGTCCTTTAAAATCTTTAGCTTGTTTAGTTTGAAGTAAATATATTTGGATTAAAATGATTTTGATTTGATATAAAAGTAATATTTTTACTGTATAAACGTACAAATGAAAAAAAATATTGCCATCATTATGGGCGGATATTCTAGTGAGTACCTCATCTCTTTGAAGAGTGGACAAATGGTATTTGATAGTTTACCTAAAACGTTATACAACGCCTATTGTATTCATATCTTCAAAGATAAATGGGTTTATGTAGCTGAGGACTTTAAAGAATACCCTGTTAACAAAGCTGATTTCTCCATTGTAGTAGAGGGTTCAAAAACAAACTTTGACTGTGTATTTAATGCAATTCACGGGGCACCCGGCGAAGATGGTACCATGCAAGCTTATTTTGAATTACTATCCATCCCGCACACCAGTTGTAATATGTATCAAGCGGCTTTAACATTCAATAAAAGAGATTGTTTGAGTGTACTAAAGCCGTATGGAATTCTTATGGCAGACTCCTATTTTTTAAATGTTGGAGACCCCATAGATGCATCAGCTATTGAAAAAGCTGTTGGATTTCCTTGTTTTGTAAAAGCCAATAAAGCTGGAAGTAGTTTTGGCGTTACTAAAGTCTACTCAAAAACTGATTTACCAAGCGCCATTAAAACCGCTTTTAAAGAAGATGACGAACTGATTATTGAATCGTTTTTAGATGGCACCGAAGTATCGGTGGGTGTGATTCGTTATAAAGGAGAAGTCACTGTACTCCCGATCACCGAAATTATCACAGAAAATGATTTTTTTGATTACGAAGCGAAATATTTAGGTAAATCTCAAGAAATCACCCCAGCACGTTTGAGTAAAATGCAAGAAGCAGACGTCCGAAAGGTTGCTAAACACATATATGAGGTCTTGAAATTAGATGGATTTTCTAGAAGTGAATTTATTTTTAAAGATGGAAAACCTTATTTTTTAGAGGTTAACACAATTCCAGGACTTACCAAGGAAAGTATTTTACCTCAGCAGGCTGAACAGGCTGGAATTTCGATGTCCGACTTATTTGACAATGCCATTCAGCAAGCACTTCAGAAAAATCCTTAACTTTACAAAATGAAGAAAGCAATTTTCCCAGGATCTTTTGACCCAATTACTCTAGGTCATGTTGACATTATTAATAGAGGTGTGACTTTATTTGATGAAGTGATTATTGCAATTGGCGAAAATTCTTCTAAAAATTATATGTTTTCATTAGAAGCACGTAAACAATTTATTGAAACTACTTTCAAAGACAATCCAAAAGTATCTGTCGTGTCCTATAGCGGATTAACGATCGATTTCTGTAAAGCAATTGGAGTTGAGTTTATTTTAAGAGGTCTTAGAAATCCTGCCGATTTTGAGTTCGAAAAAGCTATTGCACATACCAATCGGCATTTATCCACACTAGAGACTGTCTTTTTACTGACCTCTGCACAAACCTCGTTTATCTCCTCTTCTATTGTGAGGGAAATTATTCGCTATGATGGGAATTATAAAAAATTAGTTCCTGATGCGGTTCGCACAAAATAATACTAAAGCTTATATTCTGAAAGCCCTTTAGAAAACGCCTCTGGATTTTCTGCTAAATGGTAACGCGGATCGTCAATTGCTTCTAATATTACATCTTTAAAAATTGGACTCGATTTATATAACAAGACCTTACAGTCCTCACTAAGGTGTTTTAAGTGAATTGCCTTACCTTCTTCTTTATATTTAACAACAAGATTATAAATCGCTTCTATGGCCGAATGGTCACTAATACGAGATTCTACAAAATCAATTTCTACAGACTTTGGATCATTTTTCACATCGAACTTGTCATTAAAAGCTGTGATGCTTCCAAAGAATAATGGACCCCAAATTTCGTATACTTTTGTACCATCATCTTTGATGCGTTTTCGAGCACGAATACGTTTTGCATTTTCCCATGAAAATACTAGAGCACTCACAATCACTCCAGAAATTACGGCAATTGCCAAATCAAAAAACACGGTCATGGACGACACTAGTATCAATACAAATACATCTGTTTTTGGAATTTTATTGATGATTCTAAAACTTGACCATGCAAAAGTACCAATTACTACCATAAACATTACACCTACCAATGCTGCAATAGGGACTTGTTCTATAAGACCCGAAGCAAATAGGATAAATGCTAAGAGTGCCAATGCTGCAACAATTCCTGATAGTCGACCTCTACCACCACCTTTAATATTTATTATTGATTGTCCAATCATTGCACAGCCACCCATACCACCAAATAATCCAGTGATAATATTTGCACTCCCTTGAGCCATACACTCTCTATTGGAGTTTCCACGGGTTTCAGTAAGTTCGTCTATTAAATTTAATGTCATTAGAGATTCTATCAACCCAATAGCTGCAAGAATAAGTGCGTATGGACCTATGAATTTTAGCGTTTCAAAATTGAGAGGAATCTTTTCAAAAATAGCCCACTGAGGGAGTGGCAACCCACCACCTAGGCCATCACCACCACCATCTTTAATAAAACTTCCAACAGTAGCTACGTCTAAATTTCCAAAAATAACAATTGCAGAGACTACCAATATAGCAACAAGTGCTTCAGGTAATTTTTTGGTAATTTGTGGGAGTCCAAACATGATTCCCATTGTGAGCACTACAAGCCCAACCATGGTCCATAAAGAAGTGCCTTGCATCCATACCATTTCTCCATTTTCAGAAGTCATAAACATGCTTAATTGCGATAGAAAAATAACTATTGCTAAACCATTCACAAAGCCCATCATTACAGGATGTGGAATCAAACGTACAAATTTACCAAGCTTAAAAACACCTGCCAAAACTTGAATGACTCCCATTAGAATAACGGTCATAAATAGGTAATATAGTCCTAGTTCATCACCTTCGGCACCCATTGCATTTCCGCGCGCCACAAGACTTACCATCACTACGGCCAATGCACCAGTAGCTCCACTAATCATTCCTGGACGACCGCCAAAAATGGAGGTGATTAATCCAATCATAAAAGCGGCATACAGACCTACCAAAGGATCAACTCCTGCGACAAAAGCAAAGGCAACGGCTTCGGGCACTAAAGCCAAAGCAACTGTTAGTCCACTTAAAATATCATTTTTTACATTACTAGATCGCTTACTTATAAACTCCATCATTTTGTTTCATTTTTGCTGGGCAAAAATAAACTTATTGGAAAGGATAGCAACAGTAATGCCGCTTTATTTAAAAGATTATTCTAAAAACAAGGCTAGATTAGCAGTTTTATATTTGCGTATGAATTATTTAAAACCTTTTGAAGTTTGGTCTCAGGAATCCATTTTACTTTTGTGATGCCTTCTTTTTCTTGTGGAATTAATTTGCCCTTATGTTCTGAGAACATTTCAAACCAATAGGTAACTTTGATGTAATTTCGATCATTTCTCTTAAATATGTGGTATGTAATTTCTAGAGGCTTGGTTATACTTAAGCCTGTAATTCCCGTTTCTTCTTCCACTTCGCGAAGAGCAGTTTGATTAATTGTTTCCTTTGACTCCGTTTTACCTTTTGGAAGGTCCCATTTTCCATTTCTAAAAATAAATAATATTTCATTTTTAGAATTGTAAACTTTTCCACCGCCTGCAATTACATTTGGAAGTAAGGAGAGAAATTTTTTGAGAAGAACATCTTTATCTGGCCCAACAAGACGCACAGAATTATATTTATCTTTTCTAAGTTTACCAAGCACTTTGTTAATATCCACTGAATCAATCAGTATGTTCTTAAAATCTGTTTCCGTTTCTAGCTTGGTAGTCAGTACTATTGGTTTATTACCAACAAATATTTTATACATTGTTAATTAAAAACTAATTAATAGGAAGTAAAAGTAGTAATTTTTAGTAATTTTGACACATGATTTTCAATAAAAGTATTGCCAAAAAAACTGCAGAAGTATTACTTCAAATTAATGCCATAAAACTGAACCCAAAAGACCCCTTTACATGGGCCTCAGGATGGAAGTCTCCTATCTATTGCGACAACAGATTGGCGCTATCATTTCCTGCAGTTAGAAATTACATTAAAGAAGAGCTGAGCAAAAACATAGAGATTGAATTTGGTAAGCCCGATGTTATTGCAGGAGTTGCAACAGGTGCCATTGGAATTGGAGCATTAGTTGCTGAGTGTCTTGGACTTCCGTTTGTGTATGTGCGTCCAGAAGCAAAAAAACATGGACGTCAAAATCAAATTGAAGGATTTGTTGAAAAAGGTCAAAATGTGGTGGTCGTTGAAGATTTAATCAGTACTGGTAACAGTAGTTTAAATGCTGTTAACGCGCTAAAAGTAGCCGAAGTTAATGTAAAAGGGATGGTCGCTATTTTTACCTATGGCTTTGAGGTTTCAAAAGAAAATTTTAAAACAAATAATGTCCCTCTTTATACCCTTAGTAACTATGAAAGTCTTTTAGAACAAGCTTTAGACACAAACTTCATTAACCAAACTGAAGCAAATGTTTTATCAAAATGGAATTCAAATCCATCGGAATGGACCGGTAAATAAATTTAGATATGAAATTAGAATCACCAAAAGTTAGCCTTGAAAAATCAACTCAGGAGGTATTTGATTTTTTAACTGATGTTAAGAACTTCAAACCTTTGATGCCCGAAAACACAAGTAAATTTGAACTTCTTGACGAAGATACTTTTCTATTTGCCTTAAGTGGAATGCCAGAAATCGTTTTGAAAAAAAAATCTATGGAAGCTCCAAACAGAATCATATTGGGTGCAGCTGGCGGAAAACTAGACTTTTCATTAACAGCTAATATTGAGTCGATTTCAGAAAATAAAAGCGACGTTCAATTGATCTTTGAAGGCGATTTTAACCCTATGATGGCAATGATGATTAAAGGACCGATCACTAAATTTATTGAAACCTTAGCGGAAAATATTCCTAAATCGATCTAATACAACAATTTTAATGCTTTAAGGTCAAAAGCTTTGGTACTATCCTCCATTTGCACTTGTAGTTTTCCAGAATCGGTAACCCCTCTAATGATGCCTGTAAACGAAGTTTGATCCGGCAATTTAAAGGTAGAAGGCTTGTCTTTTCGAAACAGATACGACTCATATTCGGTATCGAGTATACCTTCCCCATTTTTTTCGTAAACGCTAAAATAATATTGAATATTTACGATAAGTTTATGAAGTAATTCGTCCTTATCAATTGGCATTCCTAAAATATTTTTCAAAGAGCTAACCTTTGGAAGTCCATTGAAAATTTCCTGATTCACATTGAGTCCAATTCCTATAACTGAAGATTCAATCTGTTGAGATTTTATAAGATTTTCTATTAATATACCTGCAATTTTATGATGGTCTGACAAAATGTCGTTAGGCCATTTAATGGCTAAATTAGGAACATTATAATGCTCAAGTGTTTTGATAATGGACAAGGACACCAAAATACTTAATAGGAACTGACGGTTTGTAGGAAAAGGTGGTTTGTGTTTTAAAATACTGAAAGTCAAGTTTTTACCCTTATCTGATATCCATTCAGAACCCCGCTGGCCTCGTCCATGCGTTTGGTGATGAGTTAGTACAACAGAAAAATCTTCTAAAACGGTCTCAGGCAACAATTGTTTTAAATAATTGTTGGTAGAATCCGTGGCACTGAGTTTGATTATCTGCATAGTTCAAATTGTGGCTCTAAATTATAATATTATTAAGACAATATAAGGGGTTTAGAGCCAAAAAAGTAATAAATTTGCACAGTAAAATTATTTCATGATAAAAAACACACCTAGCGCAGATGAACTCATCACTTTCACAATTAATGGAATTGAAGACGTCAAAGGTCAAAATATTACTATTTTAGACCTTAGAGCTATAGAAAATACAGTATGCGATTATTTCATCATATGTGATGGAAGTTCAAACACACAAGTCAACGCTATTGTTAGTTCAATACAAAAAAAAGTTAGCAAAAACACCAAAGATAAGCCTTGGCATGTTGAAGGCAGCGAAAACGGCGAATGGGTACTTATGGATTATGTCCATGTAGTTGTTCATGTGTTCCAAAAACATATTAGAGAATATTACGATATTGAAAACCTTTGGGGTGATGCAAAGATTACCGAAATAGAAACTAGTTACTAAAAAACAACTCATGTCTGAAAATAAAAAACCTAAAAACTCAAAGTTTAATGCATATTGGATTTACGGAATTGCCATTGTGCTATTTCTGGCTTTCAATTTATTTTCTGGAGGCTTAGGGGATTCTACAGGAGTATCTACAACCCCATCTCAGTTTTTTAAATTTCTCAAAAACGGTGATGTAGCGAAAGTGGAAATTGTCAACAAAAGAGAAGCCTTGGTCTATTTGACAACCCAGGCGGCAAATAAAGACATCCACAAAAAAACTAAAAAAGAACAACTTATCCCCATGGGATCTGGTGGACCAAGTTACCGATTTGAATTTGGGGACGTTCAGTTGTTTCAAAAACAATTGGAAGATACGATTGAAGAAGAAAACCTTGATACTGCACTAAATTTTAAAACAGAAACAAATGCTTGGGGAGATATTTTATCTTCACTCATTCCTTTTATTTTAATTATTGGGGTTTGGATTTTTATCATGCGTCGAATGTCTGGAGGCGGTGGCGGTGGACCCGGAGGTCAGATTTTCAATATTGGAAAATCCAAAGCGAAATTGTTTGACGAAAAATTGGAAACCAAAACAACCTTTCAAGATGTGGCTGGATTAGAAGGTGCTAAAGAAGAAATTCAAGAGATCGTAGACTTTCTTAAACACCCAGAAAAATACACAGCACTAGGAGGTAAAATACCAAAAGGTGCCTTATTGGTTGGCCCTCCTGGTACAGGAAAAACCTTACTTGCAAAAGCAGTTGCTGGAGAAGCCAAAGCGCCATTTTTCTCATTATCAGGATCTGATTTTGTTGAGATGTTTGTAGGAGTTGGTGCTTCTAGAGTTAGAGACTTATTCAAACAAGCTAAGGAAAAATCACCGTCAATCATTTTTATTGATGAAATTGATGCCATTGGACGTGCAAGAGGAAAAAGTAACATGTCAGGTTCGAACGATGAAAGAGAAAACACGCTTAATCAGTTATTGACTGAAATGGATGGATTTGGCACCAATACAAATGTGATCGTTTTGGCAGCTACCAACCGTGCGGATGTCCTGGACAAAGCCTTAATGAGAGCCGGTCGATTTGATCGTCAGATTTATGTTGACTTGCCGGATATCAGAGAACGAAAAGAGATTTTTGAGGTGCATTTAAAGCCCTTAAAAAAAGCAAAAGATTTAGATACTGACTTTTTATCAAAACAAACGCCTGGATTTTCTGGAGCGGATATTGCCAATGTCTGTAACGAGGCAGCACTTATTGCAGCTCGAAGCGACAAGAAAGCAGTTGAAAAACAAGATTTCTTAGATGCGGTAGATCGAATCATTGGAGGTCTTGAAAAGAAAAATAAAATAATTACTCCAAGTGAAAAAAGAGCTGTAGCTTTTCATGAAGCTGGTCATGCCACTGTGAGTTGGATGCTAGAGCATGCCTCGCCTTTGGTAAAAGTGACTATTGTGCCTAGAGGAAGATCTTTAGGAGCTGCATGGTACCTTCCAGAAGAACGACTTATTGTAAGACCTGAGCAAATGTTAGATGAAATGTGTGCGGCCTTAGGAGGCCGTGCCGCAGAAAAAGTCATTTTTGATAAAATATCTACAGGCGCTTTGAGTGATTTAGAAAAGGTAACCAAGCAAGCTAGAGCGATGGTAACGGTTTATGGGTTGAGTGACAAAATTGGAAACTTGACGTACTATGATTCTTCTGGGCAAAATGAATTTGGATTTTCAAAACCATATAGTGAACGCACTGCTGAACTGATTGATCAAGAGATTTCAAACATTATTGAAACGCAGTATGCGCGTGCTATAAAGCTCTTAGAGGACAACAAAGACAAATTAACAGAACTAGCAGAAGTGCTTCTGAAAAAAGAGGTTATATTTAAAGATAACTTAGAAACTATTTTTGGAAAACGTCCTTTTATCGTAGAGAAAGCGGTAAAACCTACGCTCAAAAAAGAAGAAGTGGTAAAACCAGCAACTAAAAAAGAGGAAGAGGAAGAATAAGTTTGAAAATAACTTTTTATTAAACCTTTATTTTTTATCTTTGAAAAGATGTAAGTTAAACGCTTATATTTCAGATGAAAAATGAGTGTATTTCGTAAAATATTCGGTTCAAAAACGGATGCTTCTAAAGACAAAACGAACGAAAAAGATCAGAGTCAGTTTTTAGATGCAACTTCTATGCCTATAGATGAAGCCTTTACTGTCAACTTTAATGCGAACGGCGGTAAATTTCTGTATTGTGAAAATAACGATGAAGTTGAAAATTATCTTGAACATATTATTGAAGAAAATAATTGGAGCAAAAAAAAGGCACTCATTCTTAATAAACAACTAAAAGAAAAGTTTAAAAAATTTAAATTTGGAACGACTCAAAAATCAAAAGAAGCTGATTTTCTATTCACAAGCTGTGAATCTCTGATTGCAAATGACGGATCGCTCCTTATCTCCTCCAATCAGATCGCCGAAAAAAAATTAGCTGAATTGCCTGAAAACTTCATTGTATACGCGACCACAAGTCAGTTTGTAAGCACCATTAGTGAAGGCCTTCAAGGAATCAAAGCTCAGAGTAAAACCAAAATACCCTACAATATCACGACCATTAAACATTTTAAAGCCAACGATACCAACGATTTTTTAAGTTATGGAAGTAGCACAAAAAACCTATATTTGCTACTATTAGAAGACTTATA
>JABAYZ010000266.1 GCA_018608735.1 Flavobacteriaceae bacterium
GCCTGATAGGGTCGAAGAGACTGATGTAACCGGAATCGAAGTAGTATTAGAGCGTTTATATTTAGAGGGAAAAATATCAAAGGCTGGCGTCCAAGAATTAATAAATAAGATTCCAAATCTCTCTAGTTTACAAATAATTAATGACAATTCAGAAGCTGACGCAATACTCGTTTCAGGTAAAAACGAGACAATAATTAATTTAAGAAAAATGCTTTCGGATCTTGATGTACCTCAGGTATCAGAAAAGCCGATATCACCCAATCCAAAAACGGCAGGAGATCCAGTTAACTTAGAAGAACTATCCGAGGAAAAATTTTCAATACTCAAAGTAATCGACTTAAATTTTGCTGATGCTGAAGAATTGGTCCAGACTTTGACACCCTTACTAGCTTCTGAATTAAGTTCTAGCCGCCTAGACGTCTCGGCTCACCAAAGTGCCAACCAAGTAATTTTATCCGGTCCACCGGGCCTGCTATCACACGCCGAAGCAATAATTACTGAAATGGATCGTATGCCAAGGCAAGTGTATGTTGACGCAATAATTGCTGAAATTTCAGACGACTCAATGCAAAAATTGGGTTTACAGTTTTCAATTAATGCTGGGTCCTTTTCATCAAGCTTAGTGTCTGGGCAAACTGGAAATAACATCGGCGCTTTAGCCGGAGACGCTTTTTTAACTGGTGCAGTTGGTGGCATAATTTCTATTGGAGCCGGTGCAAAAAAAATTCCAGATATTGGTATTATGATTGATGCCCTTCAAGGCGATACCGACAATCGAATACTCGCAACACCAAGCCTTATGACTACAGAAAATAAGGAAAGTACTATATTGATTGGCCAAAATGTTCCTTTCATAACGGGACAATTCACAAACCAACAGGGTAACGGATCGGCTCCATTTCAGACAATTAAACGAGAAGATCTTGGAACTATACTCAAACTAAAGCCAAAAATTGGCAAAAACGGCGATATTGTTATGGAAATATGGCAGGAAATTTCACGCATTGATCAGTCAGCTGCAGTGCTTAGTGATGTAGTAACGGTAAAGAGGCAAATCTCAACAGTAGTAAGCGCTAAGGAAGGAGAAACTGTGGCAATAGGAGGGCTACGAGTAGAACAGGAAGAAATTGGTGTTTCAAAAGTGCCTGTTCTTGGAGACTTGCCCGTACTGGGCATGCTTTTTAGACAAGAATCTTCCAAAACAGTAAGCAGGAATCTTGCAATATTCCTTAGACCAACCCTCGTATCGACTGAAGTTCAGCGGGCCCAAATTATTGAAACGTGGCGAACGGAATTAGGAAGTAAGCTTTTCAACTACGAAGACGAAAAAAAAATCTTCTCTAATACTCCAACACCAGTTGGGGAACGCTTACTTATTAAGTCTTTGAGGCCCAAAATGCGGCCGGTTGGTCGCAACTAAATGGCACTAGATAGCAAAAAATTAGAAAAATTTGGGATCGTCATAGACGATTCTCAGGCACCACCAGTCGCATATATTTCAGATGACTTAACACAGAGCATTTTACACGACATCAGACTTTCCTTCAAAGGCCAAATAAAATTTGAGAAGGTCGCAAGTAATTTTACATCAAATAACAATACTTCAGATCAAAATAATGTGGATATATTCACGGAAGTCGACCAGTACATTTCAGAAACTGAGTTCATGAGGTCAGCAGAAATTGCGCTTTCCGCAAATGATGAAAATGACGCACCCATTGTAAAACTTTTTAATACTCTTTTATCTGCAGCCATATCAAAAAGTGCATCTGACCTACATATTGATCCAGTTGATGATCGATTACTCATTAGGATGCGCATTGATGGCGTAATGACTAAATTTACAGACCTAGATCAACGTGTTGCTCAAATGATCATCGCCCGCATAAAGTTAGTTTCTAATTTAGATATTACCGAAAAACGCCTTCCACAGGATGGCCGTCTGAACGTTCGCTTTAAGGGTAATTCGATCGATATTAGAGTGGCAACTCTACCTACGAAAAGCGGCGAGCGCGTTGTCTTACGGTTCTTCTCAAATCAACTCACCCATTCTGATGTACATGACACATCGTTGCACAAAAACCACATAAATTCTTTGCTATCTGCGATCGCAAACCAATCTGGTTTAATTTTAGTTTGTGGACCAACGGGGTCAGGAAAAACGACAACGATATATTCTTTGTTAAATACTTTGGTGGGTCGTGGGTTAAACATTATGACAGTCGAAGACCCTGTTGAAGTACAGATACCTCACATAATTCAAACTCAAGTTAATGAAAACGTTGGCTTTGATTTCGCAAAGGGTTTGCGATCGCTACTCCGAAACGATCCAGATGTGATATTAATAGGTGAAATTAGAGATGTTGATACTGCCGAAATTGCTGTAAGAGCTGCAATGACCGGCCACCTTGTAATCTCGACAGTTCATGCCAACACTCCGGTAAGCGCTCTCAAAAGATTATCAAACCTTAATGTTGACTTATCACTTTTAGCTGATTGCCTACTGGGCGTATACTCTCAGCGACTTGTTCGAGTTTACTGCAAAAACTGCCAGAAATACTCGGTGCAATCCACATCACATCAAAGCGTTTTGCCCGCTTGTTTTGAAGGATGCACAAGTTGTAATAATACTGGGTTTAAAGGACGCGTACCGGTAATGTCCCACATGGAAATGAGCTCTGAGAATGCTCGCCTTTTAGAAGAGGATATATCAAAATTAGTTATTGAGGACACCCTAGAGAGTGAAGCTCTACGCCTGCATCAAGATGGTTTAACTTCGCTTTTTGAAATAAATAGACTCAAGCAGTATTTTTAAAAATGAAATATTATTACAAAGCTCATACCCCAGAAGGCTCAAAGTCTGGAGTTTTAGAAGCGGCCTCAAAAAAAAATGCCGCGAATTATTTAATATCAAATGGTTACAATGTAATAAAAATTCGAAAGGCAAAGAAGTTTAATCAAAAAAGTTTTTGGAATTTTGTTGAAACTTTAAGTGTTCTTTTAAACCAGAAAGTGATGCTCGCAGAAGCCCTACATCTATTAGGATCTTCAAAAATAGATTCTATCAGTAGTATATCACATTTTTTAAATGACGAGCTTTCAGAAGGGAATGATTTTTTTATATCGGTGGAAAATCTTTTTTCAGACGTGGAACCAGAGATAATTTCCTTACTCCGCGTGGGTTACGAGAATGGCGATCTTGTAAAATCACTTGAACTTGTGCTTAAAGCCAGAGCCGAAAAAACCGCATTTATAGCAGAAGTGCAAAAGGCTATCACGTACCCAGCATTTGTACTTATCGTTTCTATTGTTGTTTTAGTCATAATTTTTGACAACGTGCTGCCAGAATTTAAATTATTATTAAATTCAAATACACAAAATCCGCTGACGAGCTTTATCATGTCTTTCGCTGGTAAGGGATATCAAACTTTAATCTCAGGATTTTGGTCCACAATAAGCATTTTATTTCTTTATGCATTAGCTGCTAGAAATTCCAAAATTCGATTAGCAATCGAAAAATGTCTGGAGTACGTTCCTTTAATCAATGATCTTTTGCGGTTAAAAACGAAGCTAGCATTTTTACAAAACATATCGTTGGCGCTATGTTTGAAGAGCGACCTTAAAACTGCGATCCGGCTTTCGGTTAGCGCAACAACTAATGAATACCATAAAATTACACTTAAGAGGGTCGAAGAAGAAATTTTTCAGGGAACTCAATTTGGAGATGCGCTGAAACGAACAAAGCTTTTCAACCAAATAGAGCTACTACGAATTTCTTTGGCAGAACAATCTGGTACGTTACCTAAAGTATTCCAAAGTTTATTAGATATAAACCGGCAAAACCAACGGAAAAAATTAAATTTTCTGGTTCAATTACTTGGACCAGTTACTATTATATTATTGGGCTGTTTGGTGTTTTTAGTGGCATTTACAGTCGTCACACCTATGATGACCATGCAGCAGACTGTAGGATAAGGTATGAAAAAGTACGTAGAAACGCGTGTGAATGGCTTTACTTTAATAGAAATATTGGTCGCTTTAACAATCATTGGAGTACTTCTAACTTTCGTTGCGCCATTAGTATTAAATCGTCCAGATCAGGCGCGAAACTTGAAAGTAAAAAATGATTTTTCGGCAATAGAAACTGCAATGATTTTATATAGGTTAGATAACGGACGGTTTCCTAACAGTGATGAAGGTTTAAAAATACTAGTTAACAAAGAAAATGCCTCCGAGGGCTATCTTGCAAGAGCGCCCATTGATCCATGGGGAAATAGTTACAAATTATATTTCGACGCATCTGGATCAGTGCAAATTAGGTCAGCTGGACCAGATGGTGTTTTTGACGAAACAGGTAATTCAGATGATAAGATTAGTAAAAAAATTCAATAGTTATAAAAGAATTACCGCATTCAGCCTGATTGAAATTTTGACAGTATTCGTAATTGTGGCGATTATTTTAACAGTCCCTAAATGGGCTGTCTTTGAAAATCGATTACTGAAAACAGCTGAAGACAGATTAACTTTGACACAAACTAGAATAGATTTGGCTTTATTACGTCAAGCAAGGTCGAGTTCAAAACAAATAATTGAAGTTAGTCTGAAACCATTATGCGATAGTGAGGAAATTTCGGTTTATTTAGGTGGATGGACAGAGCCCAAAGAAATGAGCTGCAAAAATAAAGACATCGAAATTGATGCTTTAGGTTTATTAAGTTTTAAGGACCCATCATGAAAAGCAATGGCTTCATTCTTGTTGAGCTGCTAGTCGCCTTAACGATCTGTGCTATAACGATGGGGTTGTTTGTACACTCATCCAAAAACAGAGCACAAATGTTGGTTATTCTCGAAGAAAATTATTCGTTAGAACGGCTCAAGAATGATTTTTTAATTTTAGCAAAAATAAAAAAAATTGATGAGATAAATCCAAAACATTACCTGCCTCTGGCAATCGAGGTGTCGCGCAATGAAGTGGAAATAAAATCCCAAAGATTAAAGGATACAGTCCTTCAAAATGATTAGACGAAGCCGTATCACCGCTTTCACTCTATTAGAACTTCTAATTGCCCTGACGCTTTCAGGACTTCTAATAGTTATGATTAATCAGCAAATTCAAAACTCTTTTTTTGCAGATTCAAGGTACAAAAACCAGCTCGAATACAGGTTAAAAATTGAAACTATCTTTGACTTTCTGTCAGCCGACATTTCTCAGTCCTCTTACTTCCCAGATGGCAAGAAATCGGTCAAGACGATCCAAGGCGATAAAAATATAAAAATAATAATTAAACGCTTTGGTTTATCTCCAATTAACAAACAAATTTCGGGAATGACGGTTATCTGGACACTAGGGTCTGATGGGATCTCGAGAACAATTCGCTCAGATAGCACGTCCCAAACTAGATATTTTTCGACTAAAAAAGTATTTAGCGAGTATAGAAACATAGATGACTCAACTCTGAGAGTAATTATCGAGAATGATAATTTCAGCAAATCAAAACTATTTTTGCTATGAATAGAAGTTGGCGCCAAAAAGCATTTTTATTACCACTAGCACTCCTTAGTTTGATGCTCACGTCAATTATCGCGATAAATGGCTACATCCTCATTCAAAACCATATAACGTCTCAATCTGAAGTTAAAACTATAGCTAAATTTATGAAACAGAGACGCATATTTGAAAACGCCGCAATTATCGGCCTTCCTAATAATAGTGAAACAGTTTCCTCTGAAATTCAAAACCTGTCTGGGATGTATAATCTTGCGTTATTATCGCATGTCGATGTAGAGGGCCGTACAAGCTTGATAGACGAGCATCTTACAATTTTAAAGGATTTGCTCTTGAATTGTGCTAGAATTGAGAGTCCTGGTGTTTTGGCTGATGCAATTGCCAATTACGTGGTCCGCAACAGCCCTGTCCAACTAGGCTTTGGCATTTTAGATCTAGTAAATGAACTAGATATTCCATTGGATATCGGGGTTAAACTGTTGCCCTGCCTACGTATAGCTCCCAGATCGTATAAAGTTAATTTAAGCCTCACCAGTGCAACCACCCTGGGTAGTTATTTTGACCTGAATACCTCAACCTCTTTAAAACTGCGTAACTTACTAAAAAATTACTCAATTCCAAACCATAGTGCGCTTGCTTCCTATCTTTCGAGTTCACATAAAGACCGTAACTTTTCTACCCTATTAATGGACACTAAAATCACTAACGAAGTAGATCATAAGGCAATGTTACTATTTGAAAAAGGAGATACTTTTGCGTATATTGATATTATTAAAGAGGTTCCAAACAATTGGCGGATCAATCGTAGTTTTTTCCTGTGGACACCGATAGAATAGAAAAATGAAAAAGATTTTCCGATTAGTGTCCCCAAAAATCTTAGAAGTATATAGCGTTCAGAGAAGCGGAAAACTTAGCCTCCTAAACGTGCAGGAGCCAACGCCAAAAAATTCATCAAAAATTAGACACCTCTTAATATCATCTGACTATTCAAATTGGGATACTACCCAAATTGAAAATGTCGCATACAAACCAAACCACGACAGTAATATTTTTGGGTCCAAATCACTCCTTAGAAACGAACATGTAGTTCTTACAGAACCATTTTATAACTTGAATACTCAATATTGGGCCCAGGCATGGACACCTAAGGATAGCTTGAATTCAGTGTGGAAGTTAACATCAAAAAAGACTGTTGTATTTCCCGAAGCGTTAAACATTTCCGCCAGTGATGATAATAAATGCTGGCAATCTGGTCCTTTGCATCTAAAATACTCGAAGGAGACTGGCTTCTCAAGCATATTGCCAGAAACCATGGGTGACCAAGAAGTTTCAAAAACATTGGAGGGATTTTTCTTCTCACCAAACGTTAAATTTGAGCGACGTAGGTCAAAAAATTCGTTCAGTGTTGCATTAAGTTCAATAACCTTTCTAGCTTGTGCGACTTTTGTATGGAACTACTCGTTGCAGGAAACTGTAAATGCATGGCTAAAGCCTCCGATAATTTATGAAAATCAGTTGAAAACCATCTCAATATTCCGCGATTATCAAAACCACATTTCTGATGGAAGTTTATCATCTGTAGAATTTGATCAGCGAAAGGGGTCGATGACTCTTATTTTTGTCAGTGGGGCTGAAGCAAAAAGTTTTCGGAATAAGATAATGCAGCTTCAAAATCGGAAAGGCGCTCCTAAATTACAAATTAACAAAGACACGGTTATTTTAACCGTTGAGGTCCCGAAATGACAAAATTTTTGACAATTATCTTACTGTTTCTTTCCTTAGGATTATTGGGCACTGGTTTTTACTTTAAAAAATCATCTACGGAAATTATTGAGGCAGACTTACAATCTTTTTTATTGGATGAAATTGGCCAAGTACAATTAGAACAATGGAAAAAATATTTAAATGAGAAGATTTCTATCGATTATAAATCAGAAAAGCTTTTAGAAATCCAAGCTATAGGTGTATCCCACGACCGCGTGTCTGGCCTAATCAATAATTTTCAACTTATTAAATACGCCAAGCTACACAAGCTCAAATTACAGGGCGATCAGGATAACAGCTCTTTTAACATATCTGCTGTTCTTACATTGCCTTAGCATTTCAGGTTAAATTAATGGAAAATCTTTCAGACATTAGAAAAAAAATACGTGCCTATATTTTTTTAGCCGGTCCATTTTTTGTATTTCTTTACGCCTTACTGCCTATTAGCTCTTTGCTATCTTATTCGACCATTTTTATAGGCTTATGCTGGATCTACCTTTCTATTGAAGATAGCTTGCACCATTCGGTCCCTGTCTGGAGCCTGATCGGCTCGTGCGCTTTGACCTGCACACTAGCTATATGCTTCCAGCGATCATTAGAAGAATATGTTTGGACAGGCCTTATTTTAGGCCTTATTCTCACAATTGTTTTAATTCTACAATTTCTCAAGAAATACAGATCAATGGGATCTGCAGATTTTTTTGCAATTTTTAGTCTGGGAATGACTCTCACGCCGAGCTTATTGGGACCGTGGCTAATGATTTCGTGCTTAATACCCCTAGTAGGTCTAATTGGGCGCTCACAGGTCTGGTCATCCAAACTTCCTTTTATTCCTTATTTAACAGTAGGATGGCTAATAATATCCGCCTTCAATGTTTCTCAGTAATTGGGAGACAAATGGCTGATATAGTGGAAGATAAGCTATTTGGAGCGATCCAGTGGTAACTTCTGACTTCCACATAATCGCGCTATCGATTTGAGGATTTATTTGACAGCCAAAAATTTTAACATTTGGACTGTCTTTAATCTCAAAAAGATATGACAATCCTATTAATTGGCACTGTCTAGTTACGAAATCTCGGGCTCCAGTTTTCAAGCTTACGTTCAAGTCTTGTTCCATGATATCGGCAACGTCAGTCTGCTTCGCAACTAAGGCATACGACATTTGTTTCGCATCCTTCCCATAGAAAGAATTGATAGATGGCGATTGAAAAGGCCCACAAGTCCAGTTTTTATTTTTTAAATCATAATTATAATCGAATTTTTTACCTTTCAGATTAAATAGCCCTTTAGCATTAACCTCAACTGTATTTGGTGCAAAAGCTACATCAGGCTTACACGATTTTTCATCAGAAAAATTAGTCATGCCAGTTTGCTGAGAACACGAAGCAACCATAAGCAGTAAAAAAAGCAATCCTAGCCATCTAGAAAACATTCATATTCCCCTAATTCACTCGGTTTAGCTCAGGCTGACGCCGATAAAATCTCCATCTTGATTGCAAAAGATCAAAGCACCGAAGACCAATGTGTCTATCTTACTTATGTTGCCCCTGTTTAAAACCAAAGAGTGGCCTAAAGAAATTAGGCCACTCTTTTTGTGTATTGAGGCAGAGCTGACTCTATGGGCAGGCGCTCGCATCACCCATTGTAACAGTGCATTGCAATTCAGATGTTGCTGGCTTCGAGGCCCAATTTGCGGTGGGCAGAGGATAATCTGCTAACGCTGGTAGGTCTGATAATTCCCAGCCAAATTCAGCTCTCGTCGAGAAAGAAATTGCGTCACAGTCACTTGCATTATCTGCAGGCAGAAATGCTTCGCCAATTGCTAAGGGTTTTAAAACATACTCCGTATTGTCAGCAGCTGTCACAACCGTCCCAGCTTCTGGATTTACCATCCTGATCCAGAAACTATTTTTATCCGTAGAAGCGGCGCGGCCATTAGTGTTTGGAAGCCCCTCCAGCCAGCTTCCATCATATTTCAATTTGAAGGTCTTTGTGCCAAACGATGTCGGAGTTATTACACACTTCGGCGTACCCGAATCTAACGGGCAGAGATGTGGAACCGGATTATTAGATGTATTTGCAAAAAACGTTATGGTTTTACCTTCATTCATATCTTTTGCTGCTGCGTGCACATACGTTAAAGTTAACGGTGGATCCATCGAATAGATCACATTACTGGCGTCTTGCGCTATAATTGAGTTATCCCAATTGAATGCTCCAAAGCTCCATCTGTATATTTTGCTACCAACAGCAGCTTCAAGTTCGATCGATTTATACGGCCATGGGTTTATATTTCCATCGCTATCCGCAAGCGTTGCAGACGAGTTATCTGCAAAGCTCTTGAAAGTTTTCTCTCTTTCATTGCCGCTAAAATTAAACATTACAGCTTTGTCGTCTGTTGCGTTTGCAACTGGGCCGTTACCAGAGGGATCAGTGTATAACGTCCTTGGGAGGTAACCAGTCGGTGGATTTAGCCCAGTGAAAAAGTAACGGTCATCCTTACTGTCTGACTTATTGGTGTAACCCCATGAATCAGATGCGGCACGCCATGCTGCAGCGGCTACAGGCAAATTGGAACCGGCAGAATTATCATACCTAGCCACCAATGCAGTATAGCTGGCACCTAGGAGAGTTGAGTCTGCGGATACGTCTATGTCGCTGTAAAATTTGATGTCAGAACCACCATCCCAAAAGACTTCTGTTCGTTTCTCGTCAGACCATAGATGGTAACCTAACCATGGATTGGAACTCAAGTCTGCGGTTGTTATAACGTCATCGCCTGCAAGCCCATTATATGGGTCAGTAACTTGTGTTCCATCCGACTTATAGAATTTACCCTCAAAATTAGCGCCGTTTTTAGTTATCCGAAACTCAACGCGCCCTTCATTTTCAGTGTGCTTTTTGAAGGTAGTCGTTTCTGTAGCTGACAATGCTTCAGTTACCAAAGTGCGCTCTTCCAATTTACCTGGGGCCCAAGACAGAGTGAAAGTCGCGCCATCAGATTGTCTCGTCACTGTTTTGGTGGGACTGGAAGGTGAAAAAGCAGTGGCCGGGTTGTCAAAATGTACATTACGACTTCCCAGATACCCTCTGTAGGTTGTACCATCTTCAGTGTAATTAAATCCAAACCCTCCAGCCAACGACACCTTTGTACCAGTACTTTTATTGTACACTCCATAGTCATGGCCTGTCTGCCAAGTACTGTCACGCTTCATGCATGATCCCGTGAAAGTGTTCCCTCCATCATCGGATACGGCGCGGAAAACATGGGTCGCATTTGTTTGTGCCGCCACTAACCTGTCTCGACTTCCTCCCGGCCAAGTGTTGTCCGTTCTGCCTAATATTTTCGCAGAATTTAAGGTAGCGTCTGAGTAAAGAATTTTTGCAGTTTGGTAGCCAAAGTCATCATTGGCATAGTACCACTTGTCGTATGTTTTGAGCGTGACACTACCCCCGCCAGAATCTGAGATATCCACATAACCCTTCGAAGGCGAGGTGCCGTTCACACCGCTTGTAAACTCTGCACTGCCTTCCATACTATTAAGATAAAACGATAATCCCCACTCGCCGTATGGCGGAAGGTCAGTCGGTGATTGTTTCATCGTGACACCACCGATATATTTAGCACCTGTTAGAGAATTAAACCAAAACTGGCCCTCTTGATTTGATGTAGCAGATGCTCGTGAATTTACCATGGTTGATGAACTAAGGGTCCCTCTATTACTTACCCCGGAACCGTTTACCTCTTCGTCCCGCAACCCACACTCCACTTCACTTACGAGCGCTTCATAGGTGGCATTAGGAAGCTCATCCGGCCGTGTGTTTTGCAAAATACAGGCAAAAGAATTAGCCATACTTACATAGTCGTTAATACTATCTTCGGACCACTTATCTACTGCGGCATTACTGTAGTCTGTTCCTACGTCATTAAATTCAGCAAAGGAAGGAGTGACAGATAGAACCAGAATACTTGCAGAATATTTTAATGTTTTTAGCATTGCGTGCTACCTCTTTGATTTATTGTGACGGAACCGCAGCCACAGCGCCCGGTACCGCAATACCAACTTCAGCTGGGGAGAC
>JABAYZ010000120.1 GCA_018608735.1 Flavobacteriaceae bacterium
GGCCAAGACGCCCAAAAAGGAACGCAAATTTAAGCAAATTTAAACGTTACACAAGTTAAAAGAAAAGAATCCACCAAAAACCGACTCTCATCATATTGTAAAATTACGTTCACCAAAACACAAGCTTAGCGCGACTCCCTCAGTATAATCGTCACTTTTTCTACATCACCGCCTATTGGAGGATTGATTTTTGAAACCGATACTGATACCGATCCTACAGTTTCGCAGCTTTCAAAAACACGATCCATAATTCGTTTTGCAACCGCTTCAAGTAATTTTGCTGGAACTGCCATTTCTTCTACCACAATAGCGTTCAGGGTGACATAATCCACAGTGTCATTTAAAGCATCTGTAACCGATGATTTTTCTAAATCAGCCTCTACACTTACATCCACCCTATAATCGCTGCCAATCATAGTCTCCTCATTCAGACACCCATGATACGCATATACTCTAATGTTTTCTACCTTAATGATTCCCATTTTATAGTTTTTGTTGGGTTAAAAATAATAATTCTGCCGAAGATATATCTATAAACTTTTTATTTGATTAATTTTGCTAGGTATTTATTCAAGAAATACACTTTATTATGTCAGATACTCACAAACCACTCAATTTTTTAGAGCAAATAGTCGAAGAAGATTTAAAAAACGGCCTGCCACAAGACAAGCTACGCTTTAGATTTCCTCCAGAACCCAACGGATACCTTCACATAGGACACACAAAAGCCATAGGTATTAGTTTTGGTTTAGGGGAACGCTACAACGCACCCGTTAACCTGCGTTTTGATGACACCAACCCCGCAAAAGAAGATCAAGAATATGTAGATGCTATCAAAGAAGATATCAGCTGGTTAGGCTATAAATGGGATAAGGAAGTCTATTCCTCGGATTATTTTGAGCAACTGCATGATTGGGCTGTTAAGATGATCAAAGATGGAAAAGCCTATGTCGACTCACAGTCTAGTGAAGCTATGGCCATCCAAAAAGGAACACCAACACAAGCCGGTAAAGATAGCCCATTTAGAAACCGCTCCGTAGAAGACAACCTAGCACTTTTTAGCCAAATGAAAAACGGCGAATTTAAAGCAGGCACCCATGTTCTAAGAGCCAAAATAGACATGAATCACGTCAATATGCTCATGCGCGACCCCTTGATGTACCGCATACTGCATGCCGATCATCACCGTACAGGGTCTAGCTGGTGTATCTACCCAATGTATGATTGGACTCATGGAGAAAGCGATTATTTAGAACAGATTTCACACTCTTTATGCTCCTTAGAATTTAAACCTCACAGAGATTTATATGATTGGTTCAAAACTATCGTCTCAAATTATAAAAATGACTCCCTTCCTTTAGTTCCAAAGCAACGCGAATTTGCACGTTTAAACTTAAGCTATACCATTATGAGTAAGCGAAAGTTATTAAAACTAGTAGAAGACAACGTTGTAAGCGGTTGGGATGATCCACGAATGCCTACAATTTCTGGGTTAAGACGACGCGGCTATACGCCAATGTCGATTCGAAACTTTATAGATAAAGTAGGTGTTGCAAAACGCGACAATATCATTGACGTATCCCTTTTAGAGTTTTGTGTTCGCGAAGATCTCAACAAAAAAGCGGACCGCATAATGGCCGTATTAGACCCAATTAAGTTGGTAATTCAAAACTACCCCGATGGGAACGAAGAATGGCTTGAGGCTGAAAACAATCCAGAAGACGACACGGCAGGTTTAAGACAAATACCGTTTTCAAAAACACTCTATATAGAACGCGATGATTTCAAAGAAGAGGCTAATAGTAAATACTTTAGACTCTCTCTAGGAAGAGAAGTCCGACTAAAAAACGCCTTTATTATTAAAGGAGAAAGTGTTGTAAAAGATGCGAATGGGACAATTTTAGAAATCCACTGCAGCTATGACCCAAAGAGTTTAAGCGGAAGCGGAACTCCAGAAAGCCTTCGAAAAGTTAAAGGAACTTTGCATTGGGTATCCACAAAGCATGCTGTAGAAGTAGAAGTGCGGGAATATGACCGCTTGTTTTTGCACGAAGCTCCCGACAACCAAGAAGAAGATTTTTCAACTTTTGTAAATCCAGATTCCTTAAAAGTTAGAAAAGCATTTGTAGAGCCCCACATTAAAAAAGCGACTGTTGGTCAGCAATTTCAATTTCAACGCCTCGGATACTTTAATGTAGACAAAGACAGTAACGCCACACAATTGGTGTTTAATAAGACTGTGGGTTTAAGAGATAATTGGACAAAAAAGGAGCCAAAACAAAAACAACCATCCTCCTCTCAAGCCCCTTCACAAGCGTCAAAACGAAAAGCAATTGATGTTATAAAACAGCTTGGAAAAAAATACACAAACCTTCCAGAAGCAAAACAACAAAAAGTCACATCAGAGATTCAGTTGCTCGCCAAAGACGTGGCTTATAAAGACTTAGAGCCGTTGTTTAATACAGCGGTTAAAAAAGTAGGAACCCGAATAGCAACCGCACTTACTCTAAAGGTGCTTTTAGAAAATGGTTTAGAAAAAAATGATCAAATCGATGCTTTTATAGAGAACGCCAAAACAGACACCCACCCCTTGTTAAGCGAAGCAGCGAGTCAAATTTAAAACGCATTTTTTAAGAGTTAGACAAACTTATTTTTTAGGTAAGTTTTTCTTAGGACCATTTTTCATAGCCTCTCCAATTTGGTTACTTGCGGTAAAACTAGCGACCATATCATTTAACATCGTGCTACCTGCTTGTGGAGAATTCGGCAACAAGATTAAGTTACTGTTCGTTTCCTGTCCTATAGACTGAAGCGTATCATAATGCTGGGTTACAACGATAAGCGCAGAGGCTTCTTGTGAGTTGATGCCAACCTTATTTAACACCTCTACAGATTCTTCAAGACCACGTGCAATTTCACGACGCTGATCGGCAATACCCTGTCCTTGAAGACGCTTGCTTTCTGCTTCCGCTTTTGCTTTTTCTACAATTAGAATACGAGCAGCATCGCCTTCAAATTGTGCGGCAATTTTTTCGCGCTCAGAAGCATTAATTCGATTCATCGCCTCTTTAACCTGTGCATCAGGATCAATATCGGTGACTAAGGTTTTTATAATATCATAACCATAATCCATCATGGCTTGATTTAGCTCTGATTTTACAGCAATAGCAATATCATCTTTTTTAACAAAAACATCATCAAGCTTCATTTTTGGTACTTCAGCTCTTACCACATCAAACACATAAGATGTGATTTGATCATGTGGATAATCAAGCTTATAGAAAGCATCATAAACTTTTAATTTTATCACTTTAAATTGAACAGAAACTTTTAGACGTACAAATACGTCGTCGAGAGTTTTGGTTTCAATCAAAACATCCAACTGTTGGATTTTTAAACTTAAACGACCAGCAATACGGTCAATTAAAGGAATTTTTAAATGGAGACCAGATTGACGAATACTTTGGAATTTTCCAAAACGTTCAATAATAGCAGCGGTTTGTTGTTTGACCGTAAAAAAGGAGGCAAACAAAATGATTAATCCAAAAACAACAAGGATTATTAAGATGAAAGGCATAGTTTTAATGTATTAGGTTAGACATATAGTTTGTAATTTAATATTTTAAATTGACAAACCAAAATACGGTAAGAAAATTTTGATTGAGATGAATAAAAAAAACGATCTAAGGAATTAACTTTAATGAAACCGTTGCATTCTCTTTTAAGGCAAATGGATTTGTAAAATATATATCAGTACCATTAAGATCGGCTTCAATTAAGTGAAATGGCCCGTTATAAAAACTTCGTTTTACAACAGCTTTCAAAGCGCTATTGTCTACCAAAACAATTTGATGTGCATAATAAAACACCCCGTCAATCTTGCTATACTCACTAAAAAAGGCAGCAACAAGCGGATGCCTGGGGTTTGAATAAATATTGCTGGGGCTATCAGTGATCAATACGGATCCGTTTTGTAGCACCATCATTTGATCTGCAAAGGACAGCACATCACCTTTATCATGCGTTGCCAATACACAAGCGATGTTATTTGTTTTTAAATACTCAAATAAGTTTCGCCTTAAGGATTGTTTTTTAAAATTATCGATATGACTAAAGGGCTCATCAAGAAGAATAATCTCTGGGCGCTTAGCAATTGCTCTTGCCAAGGCAACACGTTGTTTTTGTCCACCGCTCAAAAACTGCACCTTAGTGTTTTCAAAGCCCTCTAATTCCACGACTTGAATGAGTTCTTGGATACGAGCTTTTTTTTCGTCAGGATAAAAGTTTGAAAGGTGATCTCCGACGTTTTCTGAAACACTGGTGTAAGGCATCAAGTCAAATTCTTGTGCCACATATTTCATAAAGTCATGCCCAACAACAAGTTTATTTTTAGGCCCTAATATCGATTGGTCTTTCCAGGATATTGCACCACTATCAACATCCATTTGACCAAAAATAAGTTTTAGAAGCGTGCTTTTTCCACAACCACTTTCGCCCACAATGGCCAGACAATCTCCGCTATTTACAACGGCAGAAACGCTATTTAATACTGCGCGCTTATTGTACCGAAAAGAGACTTCAGTTATGGAGAGCATTTACAGGGACTATAAAATATTAGCCACTAAATATTCAGCAATTTGAATGGCGTTTGTCGCCGCACCTTTACGGAGGTTGTCAGAGACAATCCACATATTTAAAGTGTTAGGTTGCGTTTCATCTCTACGGATACGTCCTACAAAAACATCATCCTTACCTTCTGCATAAATCGGCATAGGATAAGTATTGGTATCGGTATTGTCCTGAACGGTTACCCCATCTGATTGACTCAAGATAGAACGCACTTCCTTTAGATCAAAATCAGTTTCAAACTGAACATTCACAGATTCAGAGTGTCCACCTGCTGTTGGAATTCGAACCGCGGTTGCTGTAATTGCAAATGAGTGATCATTTAATATTTTTTGTGGCTCTTTAGCCAACTTCATTTCTTCTTTGGTATACCCATTTTCAAGAAAGACATCACAATGTGGTAAAGCATTTCTTCCTATTGGATAAGGATAAGCCATTTCGCCTTTGATACCCTTAATTTCGTTTTCTAATTGCTGAACTGCTTTGACGCCAGTACCAGAAACCGATTGGTATGTAGAAATGACGACACGTTTCATTTTATACTTATCATGCAATGGCGATAACGCCATCACTAATTGAATTGTAGAACAGTTTGGGTTGGCAATAATTTTATCTTCAGAAGTCAATTCTGAAGCATTAATTTCGGGAACGACTAGTTTTTTGGTCGGGTCCATACGCCAGGCCGAAGAGTTGTCAATCACAACTGTTCCAGCTTCAGCAAATTTAGGCGCCCATTCCAAAGAGGTATCTCCACCGGCAGAAAAAATAGCAATATCGGCATTCATTTCAACGGCTGTAGCTAATCCAACAATGGAATAATCTACGCCTTTATAACTTACTTTTTTACCAACACTACGCTCGGAAGCAACAGGGATAAGTTCCGTAACAGGAAACAGACGCTCTTCGAGTAATTTTAACATAACGGTTCCTACCATTCCGGTAGCGCCTACAACTGCAATTTTCATTATTTTATAGCTTTAATTGAAGCGATAAAATTAATAAATAAACCGATACTAAACCGACTAAAATAAAAAAAGAATAACCTGCCGGCGCGTCTTTATGAATTTCATTATAAAAAGGTCTATTTTTTTAGTAAATCTCTAATTTCAGACAAGAGTTCGTTGTCAGATGGACCAGCTAGCTCTGGTGCAACAACTTCTTCTTTTCGCTTAAAGGTATTCACGCCCTTTACAAGAAGAAACATCACAAAGGCGACAATTATGAAATCAATAGTATGTGTCAGAAACTGTCCCCATAATAGCGCAGATTCACCTTCTAGAACCCCACTACTATTTACAGCGCCTTCTGAAATTACGTATTTCAAGTCTTTTAGATTAGTTTTAAAAACTAACCCAATAAGTGGAGAAATAATTCCCCCAGTAAAACTGGTAACGACTTGCTTGAAAGCCGCTCCCATTACAAAGCCAACCGCAATATCGATTAGGTTGCCTTTCATTGCAAATTCTTTGAATTCTTTGAGCATAATTAAGTAGATTTGAGTTAATAAATTAAGCCCAATTTAATAAAAAAAGAAATACGACGGATTATTTTGTTAAAATCTCCCGCTTGACGCGTTGAGAGATCCCTGTAATAAGCTCATAAGAAATTGTATTTGCTACTTCTGCCGCGGATTCTGCTGAAAATTCTGGACCAAATAAGACGACTTCATCTCCCTCTTTACAGTCAATACCTGAGACATCGACCATAATCATATCCATACATACATTTCCTACAATAGGCGCTTTTTTACCACATATTGATACCACACCCACACCATGTCCAAAATGCCGCCCAATACCATCGGCATGCCCAATAGGAATTGTAGCAATTTCCGAACCGAGAGGGCTTATAAACCCTCGATTATAACCCACGCTTTCCCCTTTGTTAACGCTGTGAATTTGTGAAATTATAGATTTTAAGGCTGCAATTGGTCTAAAGTTTTGAGCGTCTTTGTGCGCATTTCCATAACCAAAAAGCCCAATACCACAGCGCACCATATCAAAGTGAGCCTCAGGATAATTAAGGACTCCAGAAGTGTTACATAAGTGCCTGATTACAGGATAACCTAACCCTTGAATAAATTTAGTGGAAAGGTTCTTATAACGATCAATTTGACCTAAAGTAAAATCTTTTTCTTCCAAATCTTCACTAGCTGCTAGATGAGAAAACACAGACTTCACTCTCAAGGTTTTTGTTTTGGATAACTGTTTTAAAATTAAATCGAGTTCATTTGCTTCAAATCCTAGACGATTCAAACCGGTATTAAATTTAATATGAACGGGATAGTGTTTTTGATGCTGTTGAATTGTAAGGCGCTCAAACTCTTGCATTATTTTCAATGTGTATAAACTCGGCTCTAAGCAATGTTCTATTGCTAAACTAAGATTATTTAATTGGGGGTGAAGCACCAAAATAGGGGTTTTGATTCCGGCTTTTCTAAGAGCAACACCTTCATTTATATAGGCGACTGCAAAATAATCTACCTTCATTTTCTGAAGGAAGTGAGCAATCACGGCAGCATCACTTCCGTAAGCAAAGGCTTTTACAACGGCTAAAAAAAGCGTATTATTTTGAAGCTTTGATTTTAAAAACTCAAAATTATGCTTTAATGCAGCTAAGTTAATTTCTAAAGTTGTTTCGGAGACCTTAGCCATTTACATCATTTTTGTTTGCCCCTACATTAATAGGACTTTCCACATCGATGTCTTGCAACTTCTCTTTTATGAGGGCTTTATAATAGGCGGCCCGACTTAGGGGCTCATACTCGTCAACTTCTCCTAAGAGGACAAGCGTATCATTTTTAGATTTACGATGACTGTACTGCGCCAAATTTCCTGTGTGGGTACACACGGCGTGAACCTTAGTCACATATTCTGCAGTCGCCATTAGATTTGGCATTGGCCCAAAAGGGTTTCCTTTAAAATCCATATCAAGACCCGCTACAATCACACGAACACCTTTGTTGGCAAGATCATTACAGACATTTACAATTTCGTCATCAAAAAATTGTGCCTCATCAATTCCAACCACATCACATCCATCTGCCAAAAGCGGAATATTTGAAGCCGAAGGCACTGGCGTCGAACGAATTTCATTTGCATCATGAGAGACCACCATTTCTTCATCATAGCGAACATCAATGGCAGGTTTGAAAATCTCAACTTTTTGCTTTGCAAACTGTGCGCGTCTTAGGCGACGAATTAATTCTTCTGTCTTTCCAGAAAACATCGATCCGCAGATGACTTCGATCCAACCAAATTGTTCTTTAGGGTTTACTGTATTTTCGAGAAACATTTTGTAATTTTAACACCAAACGAAATTTAATTTCGGTTTTATAAAGATGACGTAAATTTATTGAAAATCAAAAGTATAAATTTAAAAGTTATAAAACACCATTAATATAGAGTTTGCAAGTGCTTAAAAACAGGGATGAAACAATAAATACAACTACATGAAAAAGAAATTAGAGTCGGAATTAATAAGTATTGCCCATAGAATCCTCAAACTTACAGGCAAAGAAGACCTTGATAAAATGCAGTCTGAAGTCGCGTTGCTTTATCAAAAAATCACAATTCTTAAGTTTATAGAAAATCATACTAGCGGACAAGCCTTAGGCGATGTCGGAACGGATGCTTCTTTTTTTGACTCTTTAGATGGCGCTTTTAACAATACGGTTACGGACGCTGTTGAGGTGGCCGATAAAACATTTGTCAATATAGACACCGATGAAACGGAGTCAATTATGGAGCCGGTGATTGAAAAAATCAAAGATATGGTTGCGCAAATGCCAGAAGAAACTGCTGAAGTAGATGCAATAATCGATGCAATAAATGAGCCTCCAGAAGCTGTTGAGCACGACCTGAATGAGCTTTCGCCCAGTTATGCACAGCTGCCTATTTTTGAAGCTCTTGAAACCGAGCCACTAAAAAAGGTTTTAAATGATCAACAGAAAGCACAAGGATTTCAAATCGGACTCAACGATAGGCTTGCTTTTGTTAAAAGTTTATTTGAAAACAGCAACGAAGATTATGAACGTGTGTTATCTCAATTAAACACTCTAGGATCCTTTGAAGAGGCCAAAGACATGCTAGACTCTATTATTAAACCGGACTATAATAACTGGGAGGGTCAAGAAGATATCGAAGTACGATTTTTGGAAATTATAGAAAATAAATTCAAGTAAGCTTTATACTATCAACGCTTATAACGTATTATTTTTAGTACTTTTGAACGTTAAAACACCAATTAAATGTCTTCAGATTTAAAATACGCCGTTTTTGGAAGTGGAAGTTGGGCAACAGCAATTGTTAAAATGCTCTGTGAAAACCGTGACAAAGTCGGCTGGTACGTTAGAAAACAACCAACCATTGATCATATTATTTCTGAAGAGCACAACCCTTCCTATTTGAGCTCTGTAGAATTTAACACCAATCAACTGCAGCTAGACAGCGATATTAACACCATAGCAGACGATGCAGATGTATTAATTTTTGCAATTCCGTCCGCATTTATCGAAATGGAACTTAGAAAACTAACGATAGACATATCCTCTAAGATAATTGTGTCGGCAGTAAAAGGTATTATCCCCGAATCGGGACTTTTGGTGGGCGAGCATTTTCATGAAAAACACGCCGTAGACTTAAACAATATTGTTGTTTTGGCGGGGCCGTGTCATGCTGAGGAAGTGGCTTTAGAGCGCCTCTCCTATCTTACAATTGCTTGTGCAGATCTTGATATTGCGAGCACAATTGCCGATCAGTTTTCTAGTAATTATATTAAAACAAGTACAAATGACGATGTTGTGGGTGCGGAGTATGCCGCTATGCTAAAAAACATATATGCTATTGCTGCTGGAATGGCGCATGGATTAGGTTATGGCGACAACTTTCAAAGCGTATTGATGAGTAATGCTACTCGTGAGATGAAGCGGTTTATTAAAAAAGCCCATAAAATGAAACGCAACATTAATGAAACGGTTTATTTGGGAGATTTATTAGTGACGTGCTATTCTTTGTTTTCTAGAAATAGAATGTTTGGAAATATGATAGGCAAGGGCTATACCGTAAAATCTGCGCAAATGGAAATGAGCATGGTTGCCGAAGGGTATTATGCCACAAAAAGTGCTTATCAAATTAACCATAATAATGAAAGCCCTGCTCAAACCCCTATAATAGACACAATTTATGAGGTCTTATATATGCACAAAAATTCTAAAAAGGCATTTAAAAAACTGACGGAAAAACTAACTTAGAGTTAAGACTTTAAAACCCCTTTTATATTCATTAAAGGGACTTTTTGAAATGCTTTTTTGTTGATGGTATTTTTTTTGAATTCAAAGGATTTTTCAAAGAGTTTATTACCTTCAAAAAAGGAAACATTAAAACGATTGTTTATTGCCAAAACATCTTCGAGCATCATCTCAATTTTTGCAAAACTTTTAGCGGGAAGTGCTTCAATTTTTTTTCTAAACGTAGCCGTCTTTTTATCTTCAGAATAGCCCTTGGTTACAATAATCACCATGTCTAAAAGCACTGATTTATCGTTAATGATATAGGCGTTCCAATCATAAACCTTATAGTCTTTATTGTACTCATTAACAACAGCAATATAGATGTCGTTTACTTCAGAAATGTGAATGTCTTTTTTCAAAACAAGAGTTTAAAGCGCACTTTTAAATTGCTCTAAAAAACGCACATTATTTTCACTTAATAATCTAATATCACTAATTTGATGTAACAGCAGCGCGATCCTGTCGATTCCCATTCCAAAAGCAAAACCAGAGTATTCTTTAGAATCAATGCCACAGTTTTCAAGGACATTTGGATCTACCATACCACAGCCCATAATTTCCAACCATCCAGTTCCTTTGGTCATTTTATAGTCTGTTTCGGTTTCTAAGCCCCAATAAACATCAACCTCAGCACTTGGCTCCGTGAACGGAAAATAGGAAGGTCTAAGTCTAATTTTTGATTTCCCAAAAAGCTCTGTTGTAAAGTATTGAAGTGTTTGTTTGAGGTCTGAAAAGCTGACATTTTTGTCAATATATAAACCTTCAACTTGGTGAAAAAAGCAATGTGAACGTGCCGAAATGGCTTCGTTTCTATATACCCGTCCTGGCGAAATTGTACGAATTGGTGGCTGGTTATTTTCCATATAACGTACTTGCACCGAACTGGTGTGAGTTCTTAGTAAAACATCAGGATCTGTTTGGATAAAAAACGTGTCTTGCATATCTCTTGCAGGATGATGCTCGGGAAGGTTTAGGGCTGTAAAATTATGCCAATCATCTTCAATTTCTGGCCCCTCACTGACATTGAATCCAATTCTCGAGAAAATATCAATAATTTGATTTTTCACTAATGAAATAGGATGCCTAGCCCCAATATTAAAAGACTCACCTGGACGCGTCAAATCGCCAAAAAGCGTCGCATCACTTGAGGTGTTTTCTAGAGAGGATTTTAAAGTGCTTATTTTTTCTTGAGCAACACTCTTTAATTTATTTATGGCTTGTCCAAAGTCCTTTTTTTGGTCATTTGGAACCTCTTTAAAGCTTGCAAATAACTCGTTTAAAAGTCCTTTTTTGCCAAGAAACTTAATACGAAAGGCCTCTAGTTCTTCTAAAGATTGTGTCGAAAATGCCTCAGCGTCTTCTATAAGTTTATAGATCTTTTCTATCATGATAAAATTAAATAATGGCCAAATTTAAGAAAACTTAACT
>JABAYZ010000170.1:0-1051 GCA_018608735.1 Flavobacteriaceae bacterium
CTGGCGACAAGGACAATATTCAGCATTTACTAGATCACCCCAATTTTCATTTTATAGAGCATGATGTGACGGTACATATTGATATCGAAGAATCCATAGATTATATTTTACATTTTGCCTCTCCAGCAAGCCCTATCGATTACCTTAAAATTCCTATTCAAACCCTAAAAGTAGGCTCCTTAGGAACCCACAATTTATTGGGACTAGCCAAGGTAAAAGATGCGCGTATTCTTATTGCTTCTACATCAGAAGTATATGGAGACCCCTTGGTACACCCACAGTCAGAGGACTATTTTGGAAATGTGAACTCCATTGGCCCCAGAGGTGTGTATGACGAAGCCAAGCGATTTCAAGAAGCCATCACCATGGCCTATCACCGCTTTCATGGACTGGAAACACGTATCGCACGAATATTTAACACCTACGGACCTCGCATGCGCCTTAACGACGGCCGGGTCATACCCGCATTTATGGGACAAGCCCTTAGAGGCGAAGACTTATCCGTCTTTGGTAAAGGCACTCAAACACGTTCTTTTTGTTATGTAGATGATTTAGTCGAAGGCATTTATCGGTTGCTGTTTAGTGCGTATTCTGCCCCTGTTAATTTGGGAAACCCAGATGAAATTACAATCATTGAATTTGCGGAAGAAATATTAAAATTAACCAACTCAGATCAAAAGATAAGCTTTAAACCCCTTCCAGTCGATGATCCATTAAAGCGGCAACCAGATATTACATTAGCTAAAAAAGTATTAAATTGGCTCCCTAAAACATCTCGGGAAGAAGGAATGAAAATAACGTTTAATTATTTTCAGAGCTTATCCGAAGAAAAATTAACCAAGATTGATCACAAAGATTTTTCGAATCATATTAAATATTAAGTGAGTTTATTTAAACACGGTCGATATTCAGGATTTATAAAACCGATTTCATATGCGAATGATTTGGTGGTTATTAATGCGCTTGGGCTTCTTTATTTTTTTAAAGACATCCCTCCATTAATTTTTATAATTGCTATTTCCTTTGGATGGATTGTTACGGCATTAGCGTC
>JABAYZ010000170.1:1061-11084 GCA_018608735.1 Flavobacteriaceae bacterium
GGTTTTATGAGGTTCATAGATTTTCTAGCGTCACAAGAATTTTTAAATTAGTGTTTAGACAAATTCTACTCTTCAGTTTATTGATGTTTACCTATTCCGGGATTAATTTCAATCTAAATATTCATCCAATACTTATCATTAAATATGTTCTAGCATCCTTTCTCTGGATTACATTTTCCAAATATTTAATGTTTTTTTTACTAAAAAGATACCGCTCTATTTTTAAAGGGAATCTTCGCAAAACAATTATTTTAGGTCAAACAGATCAGACCAAATCACTTGAAACGTTTCTTATGGGAACTCCTGAATATGGCTATATTAATAAAAAAATTGTTTGTTTTAAAGACCGCTCTAAGTTAGATTTAAAAGCAATATTCGACTACATCACATCCGAGGGCATAGATGAGATTTTTTGTTCTATTTCTGAACTAAATAATGAAGATCTTTCAGCCGTGGTCAACTATGCAGATAATAATCTTAAAGTCGTTAAATTTATTCCAGATCGTTCTAAAGTTCTGTCCAAAAAATTACAACATGATTATTATGGAATTATTCCAATTCTTACCTTTAGAACAATCCCGTTAGATGATCCGTTTAGCTTAGTCTTAAAGCGCATCTTTGATGTCGTGTTTTCTATGACAGTTATTATTTTAATTTTATCTTGGCTTACTCCACTCTTAGCACTTATAATTAAATTAGAATCTAAAGGCCCTGTGTTTTTTAAGCAATTAAGAAATGGATATAACTTTAAATCGTTCAACTGTTTTAAGTTTAGATCTATGGTAATCAATCCAAAGGCAGACTTAATTCAAGTGACTCGTGGTGATACTCGAATTACCAATTTCGGAAAATTTCTTCGTAAAACTAGTCTTGACGAAATGCCGCAGTTTTTTAATGTACTTTTAGGTGACATGTCAGTAGTAGGACCTCGTCCCCATATGTTGAGCCACACAGATATCTATGCCAATAAAATAGATAAATTTATGGTTCGACATTTTGTAAAACCAGGAATTACAGGTTTGGCACAAGTAAGCGGATTTAGAGGCGAAGTAGAGTCTGACAAAGATATTATAGGGCGTGTCCAACACGATATTTTTTATATTGAAAACTGGTCATTCTTTCTAGACTTAAAAATTATTTTTCAAACGTTCTTCAACACCCTAAGGGGCGAAGAAAAAGCATATTAACCCAATCCATTATCATGAATATTTTAATATTAGGCGCAGGAGGTAGAGAACATACATTTGCCTGGAAAATTTCCCAAAGTCCATTATGCAATGCCCTATTTGTTGCTCCAGGTAACTCTGGGACAGCATCCTTGGCCACCAACCTTGATGTTTCTGTTACTGACTTCAAAGGCATAAAAGCTCAGGTTCTAGAACATGCAATTGAAATGGTTGTTGTAGGCCCAGAAGATCCGTTGGTCAACGGTATTTACGATTTTTTCCAAGACGATAAGGAATTACAACACGTTGCAGTAATTGGCCCTCAAAAAGCCGCTGCACAACTCGAGGGTAGTAAGGAATTTGCAAAAGAATTTTTATATCGCCATAAAATTCCAACAGCCGCATACGAAAGTTTTACCAAAGATAATTTAGAGGCGGGATATGCATTCTTAGAAACCCTCAAACCGCCGTATGTACTCAAAGCTGACGGCTTAGCCGCAGGAAAAGGTGTGCTTATAATTTCTGATATAAACGAAGCTAAGCAAGAACTAAAAAATATGCTGGTGGATTCAAAATTCGGAGCAGCAAGTTCCAAGGTTGTAATCGAAGAATTTTTAGATGGTATCGAATTAAGTTGTTTTGTGTTAACCGATGGAAAACATTACAAACTACTGCCAACAGCAAAAGACTATAAACGCATAGGAGAAGCAGACACAGGTTTAAATACAGGTGGTATGGGCGCCATTTCGCCAGTGCCTTTTGCGGACCAAACCTTATTGAAAAAGGTCGAAGACAGAATAGTAAAACCAACAGTTGACGGTCTTATTAAAGATCAATTGCCTTATAAAGGGTTTATTTTTATTGGTCTTATTGTGGTTGATAATGAACCATTGGTTATCGAATATAATGTTCGAATGGGTGACCCAGAAACTGAAGCCGTTTTACCAAGGTTAAAAACAGATCTAGTTGAAATATTTCAAGCCATAGACAAACAGTGCTTGAATGAAATCGACATTGAAATCGACCCTCAAACCGCAGTTACAGTTATGCTCGTTTCTGGGGGTTATCCAGAAGCCTACGAAAAAGGAAAAGAAATTACAGGTCTTGATAACATTGAAAACTCAATGGTATTTCATGCAGGAGCTACGTATAAAGACGAAAAAATTGTAAGTTCAGGAGGACGTGTAATGGCCGTAACTTCTTTTGGAGCAGATTTTAAATCCGCATTAAATACAGCCTACAAATCAATAGAACACATCAAATTTGAAGGGATGAATTATCGAAAAGATATTGGATTTGATTTATAGATACGAATGAGAAGAAATACTTTTATCTTCTTCATTATTGTCACTAAACGATTTTAGTTGTAACATCCAATACACAAAAGCAACCAATCCAATCCCCATAAATATCCAAGACACAATGTTGGCGCCAAACCAGTTTTCTACTTCAAGAGTCCTCAAAGCATCATAAGGGGCTAATAATACAGTTTCAAATAGATCTTGAATGGCATTAAAAAAATCTTTCATTGGTATTTATTTTAAAGTTTTGGGTTATAATAACCTTATATTTACAGTGCAAATATAGTCAACACTTTATATGATTACAAGCTTTTTTAAAACATCTAAACCAATTCACTATATAATTTTCTTAGTTGTATTGACTTCTGTGTTTGTATATCAGCGAATTAGTGTAATAACTCACCCAAATCCGTTAAAAGAATTAGGGTATCTTTTCGTTGTATTGGCTTCTTTCTTAGCTTTAGTGTTCATAGTTACCAAAAACAATTTAACCCATAACAATAGTTATGCAGCGCTGTACTTTTGCTTATTTATGGGGCTCATACCGAGCAGTATAGATACAAATTCAATACTAGTTTCAAACCTTTTTATAGTACTCTCACTTCGAAGAATTGTGAGTTTGAAAACCAAAACTAATATTAAAAAGAAGCTGTTTGACGCCGCTATGTGGATTTGTCTTGCTGCGATTTTTGAGCCTTGGGCAATTTTATTTCTTGCGGTTTTATTTATTGGAATGCTATTGTATTCAGTATTTCAAATCAAAAATATAGCAATTCCTTTTTGTGGAATTATAGCTGTTGGGATACTTTTGGTTTGTTATCGATTACTTTCAGTAAATACATTTCCATATCTTGATGAATTCTTGCCAACTATTCATTTTCACGCTTTCTCATTTAACCTCATAACACATGGCGGGTCTTTTTTGTTTTTAACAATCATTTTATTTGGGACATTTAACTTTATTATAATAAGGTTTCTTAAAAACAGACTCAAAACGCCCAATTTTTCAGTCCTTATTTTAGCCATTTTCATAGGGGTTATTATTGCGTTTATACGCTCTAGTAACGATGTGGGAGGGTATTTGTTTGCGTTTGTACCGTCAGCAATTGTAATGGCAAAATTCTCTGAAACCACAAAGTACCGCTGGTTGTCGGAACTCGTAATTGGTATACTATTTTTTGCCGGACTGCTTCAAATGGGATTGAATATCTCCTTTACTGTAAACTAAACTAAAGAAATACACTTATATTTGTCACATAAATTAAAAAGTATGTTTTCAAATAAAGCCAATTCCATTTTTCAAGACGTTATAGCAACCTATAAAGTTTTAAATTCAGTTGATCAACCTTTTCAGAATAAGTACGATAAAAGTGATGACCTCATTGGGCATTTACTCTATAGAAAATCGTGGATTGACACCGTTCAGTGGGCCTATGAAGACATTATTAGAGACCCCAATATAGACCCCGTTGCAGCACTTAAGCTTAAACGAAAAATTGATGCCTCCAATCAAGACAGAACAGATACGGTTGAATTTATTGACAGTTATTTTTTAGAGCTCTATAAAAATGTTCAAGCCAAACCTACAGCAAAAATTAACTCTGAAAGCCCTGCGTGGGTAATCGATCGCTTGTCAATTCTTGCATTGAAAATTTATCATATGCAACTTGAAACAGTGCGTGAGGATGCTTCGGAAACGCATAAACAAAACTGTCAGGCAAAATTAAATATACTTTTAGAACAGCGTACAGATTTGTCTACAGCTATTGATGATTTGTTAGAAGCTATTGAAAATGGCGATAAATACATGAAAGTGTACAAGCAGATGAAGATGTATAATGACGATGAATTAAACCCCGTTTTAAGAGGGACTAAATAATTTATCTTTATTGGAGTTTGCCATCAAACATATCCTGGTCATAAGACTCTCATCGATGGGAGATGTTGCAATGACCGTTCCAGTGCTCTCAGCGTTTTCAAAGGCCTATCCTGCTATTAAATTGACGGTTCTTACCAAGAAACAATTTGCACCACTATTTAGAGATTTGCAAAATGTTTCCCTTGTCCTAGCAGATTTTAGCACTACCCATAAAGGCATATTGGGACTATATAAACTATCAAAACAACTTGGAACTACCCAAATAAATGTCGTCGCAGATTTGCATAATGTACTGCGCACAAAGATTTTAAAATTCTTTTTATACGGCATCAAATTCGCTCAAATCGATAAAGCTCGTGCCGAGAAAAAAGCATTAATTTCAGGGAAAGTAACCACTCCATTGCGAACAACACCCGAACGTTATGCGGATGTTTTTAGAGGTTTAGGGTTTAATTTTGAACTAAACAACCCCGCTTTTCCTCCCTCCAAAGTATTAGACATTTCTATAACAAAAATACTTGGCGATTTTTCCAAATCCTCAGTTGGAATTGCGCCTTTTGCAGCCTATGCTTCTAAAACTTACCCCATTTCAAAAATGGATAAAGTAATTTTTGAACTCCAAAAAACTACAAAAATTTTGTTGTTTGGAGGGGGGGCTTCCGAAATCAAACAACTTGAAACCATAGCCTCTAAATACTCTAATGTGTTTTGTGTGGCTGGAAAATTCAACCTCAACCAAGAGTTAGATATTATTTCAAATTTAAAAGTCATGCTTTCGATGGATTCTAGTAATGGACACATGGCCGCAATGCTTGGCGTCAAAGTAGTAACACTTTGGGGTGTGACACACCCATCTGCTGGCTTTGCACCATTTAAACAATTAGAAAAAAACAATTTACTAGCAGACCAGGAACGCTATCCAAAAATCCCAACCTCAATTTATGGAAATCAATTTCCGGAGGGGTATGAGTTAGCTATTGGAACAATCCCTGTTGAAAGTATTGTTAAAGCTATTCGCCATATACGTTAAATGTCGTCGTAATCGACCCTGATGGCTATAGAAGTTGGTTCTGCTTGGCAGCTTAAAACTAAGCCTTCAGCAATTTCACTATCCGTTAGGATGTTATTTTGTCGCATGACAGCAGACCCTTCAGTTACTCTACAAATACAGCTACTACAAACACCACCTTGACATGAATAGGGCGCATCGATATCATTAGCCAAAGCAGCCTCCAATATGGTTTGTTTTTGAGACATAGAAAAGGTTGTTTCTTCTTCATCTACAAGAATTGTAATTTCTGAAGCTCCTGTATTGGTCGATGGACTTGAAGTATCTACAGCTTCGGAAGCAGTGAATAATTCAAATAAAATTTGAGAGGCTTCAACGCCTTTTTCTATTAAAATTTCGTTTACGGAATTGATCATTCCTTCAGGACCACACAAGTAAAATTTATGTGCAGCATCAATAGTAATTATATTTTTAAGGATATAGTTGATGTTCCCGCTATCAATTCGCCCAAATAAAGCGCCTTCTTCATTGGTTTCACTATAGACAAACTGCACTTTAAATCGCTCAGGATATTGAGCCTGCATTTCCAAAATTTCTTTATGAAATATGGTTTCTAAAGGGCTTTTATTTCCATAAACTAATATAAACGTTTTGTCGGAATCTGTTTTCAATACAGTCTTAGCAATACTCATTATTGGAGTAATTCCGCTCCCAGCAGCAAAGGCAACAACAGTTGAGGTCGCATCCACTTTGGGGTCATAAATAAAACGCCCATTTGGGGTTCCTACTTCGAGTGTATCTCCTGGTTTTAAGCTTGTATTAGCGTAAGAAGAAAACACACCGTTTGTAATTTCCTTAACCGTAACTGTAAGGGATTCACTCATGGGGCTTGAGCTTAAAGAATAGTCTCGTCTAACCGATTTGGAATTGATTAGTGTTTTTAAAGTAATATATTGTCCGGCTTTAAAATCAAACTCAGTTTTTATATTTGTTGGAACTTCAAAAGTGATGCTAACTGCTTTATCAGTCTGCCTTTGAATAGATTTAATTTTTAAAGAGTGAAATTGTGCCATGAAAATATTTTTAGCAAAAATAAGAAAGATTTAAGATAATCATCTGTTAAGACTTCCCCAAAATTAAAATTATAGCTGTTATTATTTCTCTCAAAACACTATATTTTATTAGTTTTATACAAAAAGATGATTATTTTTACAACCCAGCATACGATTATGCGGTTTCTTTTAGTTATCAATATGCAAACATACTCTTAGTTGAAAAACGTTTTTAGTTACATAATAGTCGGCACTTTAATTGCCTTTACCATTACAAGCTGTTCTAGAAAAAAAGATAAATTTCTGAACCGTTCTTGGCACTCGGTAAATACAAAATACAACATCTTGTATAATGGAGGTGTTGCTTTGGAAACGGGAAAGACCACAATAAATGAAGCCTATAAAGACAATTATTGGGAGATTCTTCCTGTTGAGCGTTTACAAGTCAGTGATGAAATCAGATTAGACAACGAAGCAAAGGACCCCAACTTTCAACTTGCCGAAACAAAAGCAGTAAAGGCCATCCAAAAACACGGGATGAATATTAAGGGGAAAGAAAAAAACCCTCAAATAGACGAGTCCTATATTTTACTCGGAAAATCACGTTATTATGACAACCGTTTTATTCCAGCTTTAGAAGCATTTAACTATATTTTATTCAAATATCCAGCAAGTAGCAACATTAACCTAGCAAAAATTTGGCGTGCTAAAACTAACCTCCGCCTTAAAAACGAAGCTTTAGCAATTAATAATTTAAAGCGACTCATTGAGCAAGAGCAACTGTCCAAATACGATAGAGTAGAAGCCGCATCTACTCTAGCTCAAGCTTATATTACAACGAAAGCACTAGACAGCGCCATTACTCAATTACAAGTAGCTTCCGAGCTTACAAGAAATAACGAACAACGAGCACGACTGTATTATATTGAAGGTCAACTTTACTCTGCTTTAGGGATAAAAGACAGCGCTAACCTTGCTTTTGATAAAGTAATTGCCCTAAACCGAAGAAGCCCGAGGGCGTATATGATTAGCGCTCATTTAGAAAAAATAAAAAATTTCAATCCAAAAGATGATGATGAATTTGCGCTTCAAGAATTATTAGAAGACTTGGAGACTAACAGAGAAAACAGACCATTTTTAGATAAAATATATCACCAAATAGCGAATTACCAACTTGAAAAAAAGTCGGATTCTCTAGCGATATCATATTACAATAAATCATTGCGCGCCAATTCCGATGATGACTATTTAAAAGGGTTGAATTACCAAAGATTAGGTGATTTAAATTTTGAGTATTCAGAGTACAGCTTAGCAGGATCCTATTATGACAGTACCTTACTGAGTCTTAAAGAAAACAGTAAATCATTTCGAGCAATCAAACGAAAACGAGACAATCTGGAGGATGTAATTTATTATGAATCCATTGCTCGAGATCACGACAGTCTTTTAAGTATTGTTGCGCTGTCGGACCTTGAAAAAGAATCCTACTTCCAGTCGTATATCCAAAAATTAAAGCTAAACGAAGAAGCTGCCAAAAAAGCAAAATCATCTAATGAGTCAGCCCCTCAAAATTCAGCTACAAAAAAGGCAAAAAGCTTTTACTTTTATAATCCAACCACAGTCGCATTTGGTAAAAATGAATTTATTAGAATATGGGGCGAACGTGCATTACAAACCAATTGGCGCTTGTCCAGTAAATCAAAGCAATCAGATGCAGAGCCCTCTGAAATTACAGAAAACCCTGAAGCATCCGATCAAAGTCGTTTTAAGTTAGAGTATTATTTAGACCAAATCCCTACAGATCAGATCGTTTTGGACAGTATTACTAAGGAACGTAACTTTGCCTATTACCAATTGGGACTTATATATAAAGACAAGTTTAAAGAGTATAAACGGGCACAAGACAAGCTTGAACAACTGTTAAAGCAAAACCCTGAAACACGCCTTATTTTACCCGCAAAATATAATTTATATAAAATCTACTCAATCTTGGGCCTCAAGCGCAAGCAAGGACTCACAAAAAATGATATTATTGAAAATCACCCTGAATCTCGTTATGCAGAGATCTTATTAAATCCTGAATCCACCTTACTAAATAACGAAAATAGCCCAGAAACACGATACAATAAGTTGTATGCGCAATTTGAATCTGGGGCATATCAAGAGGTGATTGATGGCTGTGACGTTCAAATTATTCGATTAGATGGTCAGGAAATTGTACCCAAGCTAGAACTTTTAAAAGTCACTTCCAAAGCACGATTATTTGGTTTTGAAGCCTATAAAGAGGGTCTTAACTTTGTAGCCTTAAACTACCCAAGCAGTATCGAAGGTAAAAAAGCGGCTCAAATGTACGAAACGATCATTCCGGAATTAGAAAGTCAAGAATTTGTACAGGACTCTACCCAAACTAATTTCAAAGCTATTTTTAAGTTTGAAATCTCTGAATCAGATGAAATAAACGCATTAGTAGAGGCGTTAAACACTGCTGTTGAAGAGGTTGACTATTTAAATCAGACCATTTCTAAAGATCGTTACGATACAAACACTATATTTGTGGTCGTTCACGGACTAAAAAGTGCACAAGGAGCGTTAGCATTTGTGCAGCTTTTAGAAAAGGACGGTATTGAAATTTCAAAACCGTATTTTGAAATTTCTTCAAAAAATTATCAAACGGTTCAAATTCACAAAAATTTAGAAGCCTACTTAAATACTATTAATTAAAATAAGACATAGCTATGTTTACAGAAAATAAAAAATCAAACTCGAGTTCATTTTCTCAACAAAACACCATTGCTCAAGGGACGACCTTTGATGGGGATATTATAAGTGAAGGCGACTTCAGAATAGAAGGCCTTGTCAATGGATCTCTTAATACTACAGGAAAAGTTGTCATCGGAAAAACAGGCGCAGTAGACGGCATTTTGGTGTGTGAAAATGTAGATGTTGAGGGTAAATTTAATGGCACTCTAACCGTTTCAGGCACTCTAAACTTACGCTCTTCAGCACAGATAGACGGAGAAGTCCAAATAGAAAAACTATCCGTTGAGCCAGGGGCAACATTTAATGCCAGTTGTCTTATGAAGGGTGCTGTAAAAGAATTGAAAAACGAAACAAAAGTAGACGCATCTCAAAATAATTCTAAAAGTGGACAATCCGCTTAAACAGCTAGGAATCCTCTCTGCGATAGGTGTTCAGATGGCAGCAATCATTGCAGTAGGCACATTTGTGGGGGTTACTTTAGATGAAAAACACCCCAATGACACTAATATTTTTACATTAATAGGGAGTTTATTTTCAGTAATCTTATCAATTTACTTCGTAATAAGACGTGTAATCTCTGCTTCAAAAGATGATAAATAAATGAATACACTCTTCAAAAAAAGAGAATTAAACTTTCTCATAAAATTGTCAGTAATAAGCATATTACTTTTCGGAACTCATAGCTATCTAAACTACCATTTCGCACAAGATATCTTACTTTTTTTCCCACTCTGGCATATTTATTTATTTCATGTGGTGACCGTTTTTTTGATATATTCTTTTATAAATTATCGTGACTCCATAGGAAAAACAGATGTGTTTAATGTCTTTATGCTTGGAATGCTTTTAAAAATGA
>JABAYZ010000105.1 GCA_018608735.1 Flavobacteriaceae bacterium
AATTTATGTCATGAAATTAAACATCTCTAAACACTCAAAACAAGGCTTAGTTTATAATAAAAATTTTTAGTGATTTAATGGTTTAATGTATTCGTTTTTAAGAAGAATAATACTAGAAAAGCCTGTAATTGAATTTTAGGATTTCGAGATAAATCTCTGTTTTTTTCGTAATAAAGTTATAATTGGCTAATATTGTAAAGCTGATATAATTCACTTTAACACATGAGATCATTTTTAATTTTAACGCTCCTTTTTGGATATTTTTTAGTTTTAATCCTCATTTCTTATGTAACGGGGAAAAATGACTCCAATATCGATTTTTTCAAAGCCGGCAAACAATCGCCCTGGTACCTGGTGGCTTTTGGAATGATTGGTGCGTCGTTATCAGGAGTGACTTTTATATCGGTTCCAGGGTGGGTAGATGCCTCTCAATTTAGTTACTTTCAAGTCGTCCTAGGTTATATGGTTGGCTATGTGGTGGTCGCTTTTGTGCTGCTTCCTGTGTATTATAAATTGAATCTAACGTCTATTTACGAGTATCTTTTTCAACGCTTTGGGGTTGTAAGCCATAAAACGGGGGCATTTTTCTTTTTTGTATCGAGAGTTTTAGGCGCTGCTTTTCGGCTGTATTTAGTGGCTATTGTGTTGCAACAATTTGTGTTTAACGAATGGAATGTCCCTTTCGAGATTACAGTTATTATTTCTATTTTATTAATTTGGATTTATACGTTTAGAGGTGGTATTAAAACCATTGTTTGGACGGATACACTTCAAACCTTGTTTATGATAACTGCAGTGGTATTATCTATCTATTTTATTACCGATAGTTTGGGCTGGAGTTTCTCAGAGTTTCTCGCCTCAAATGAATTGAAATCTTACAGTACTATTTTTAATACGGATAGTATTTTAGACAAAAACTATTTTCTAAAATCCTTTTTTGGAGGGTTATTCATCACCATTTGTATGACGGGGCTGGATCAAGATATGATGCAAAAAAACTTGACATGCAAGTCGCTTAAAGATGCACAAAAAAACATGTTATCTTTTAGTATCGTACTTACTTTTGTAACTTTTTTATTCATGCTTTTAGGAGCACTTTTGTTTATTTATGCCAAACAAAATAACATTGAAATTCCGTTGTTGGACGGCAAACCTAAAACCGATTTATTATTTCCAGAAATTGCACTAAATAGCGGTTTGGGAATCACCTTAGGCATTACATTCATTCTTGGTCTCATTGCTGCGGCATACAGCAGTGCCGATAGTGCGCTGACCTCCTTAACCACCTCGTTTTGTGTAGATATTTTGGACATGAAAGACAAATCCGAACAACAGCAAAAATCAATTCGTAAAAAAACACACATCGGCATGAGTGTGCTTTTGGTGGTGGTTATCATCTCCTTTAAATATATATTAAACTCCAATGTAATTAACAGCCTGTTGACGGTGGCTGGCTATACCTACGGCCCATTATTAGGGTTATTTGCCTTTGGAATATTTACAAATTACAAGATCAAAGATCGCTATGTATGGTTGGTGGCGTTGGCTTCTGTGAGTATTGTGTTTATGCTGGGCACAATCCCTTCAAGCTTCTTAGGTGGCTATGTGATTGGCTACGAACTTCTCCCTCTAAATGGGCTCTTGACCTTTTTAGGTTTAATACTGATTCGTAGAAAGTAGCACCAAAGTACAGGCAGCCTCATAATTAATCGCAGCTTCATTTAAACGCTTATAAAATTCAGGGTTTTCGGTACCAGGATTAAAAATAACTCGATTAGGATTTAAGTCTATGATATAATCATAATAGGCTTCTTGACGTTTAGGATTCAAATACAATGTAACGGTGTGAATACTCTTATAAGATTGTAATTCCGTATCGATATCAATGCCACAAACCGTTCCTTTTTTTAAACCAAAAGCATTCACTTCAATTCTATTTGAGCACAAGCGGTGTATGGCCATATTGGAGTATCTTTCGGGTTTTATTGAAGCGCCGAGAACTAAGGTTTTTTTACTTGACATAAGAATGAAATATAAATTAATGGAATCAAATTGGTAACATAATTATTTTTGTGTCGTCTAATTTACAAAAACATATTAATCTAACCCCCCAAATAAATGAAAAATATAGCAGTCTTACTTACTTTGTTAGTGTTTTCTAGTCACGTATTCTCAGCAACCAAACCTTTAGAAAATAGTACCATTAGTGGCCGTGTAATTGATTCTCAATCTAACGAAAGTCTACCTTATGTTAACATAATTATCAAGTCCCTATCAGGGGATATCATAACGGGTGGCATCACTGATCAAAAAGGGAGTTTTAAAATCACAAACATTAAAGAAACCTCATTTATTGTCTCTATTCAATACATTGGATATAAGACCTTAGACAAAGAAATTACCATTAGTCAAGATAACACTAAACTCGATTTAGGAACCCTAAGTTTGGAAGAAGATAATACGACTCTCGACGAAGTTACTGTTATTGCTGAAACCTCAAGTATTCAACAAAAGGTAGACCGAAAGGTGATTACTATAGGTAAAGACCTTACAACACAAGGAGCAACTGCAAGTGATATTATGAACAATTTACCTTCTGTTAGTGTTGATAGTCAAAGTGGTAATATAAGCCTGCGTGGGAACGAAAATGTACGCGTTTTAGTAGATGGGAAACCCACCAATGTAGCTGCTGCGCAGTTGTTAAAACAAATTCCTTCTACATCAATAAAAAGTATTGAACTTATTACAAACCCTTCCGCAAAATACAACCCTGAAGGCATGAGTGGTATTATAAATATTATTCTTCACAAAAACACAACGCTAGGTTTTAATGGAAGTATAAATGTTGGATTAAGTAAAGAAATAAACGCCAATTTTAATAGTTCCATCGATATGAATTATCGCAACGGTAAATTTAATTTTTACGGAAATTACGGAAACGCTATTGGACAAAATTTCAACAATGGCTTTATCAATAGATTAGATGACAGCAGCAGACAATTGTTCACTTTTGGGAACAATAACAAATCACATTTATTTAAAGTAGGAATCGATTACTATATAAATGAAAAAAACACTTTTTCTATATATACCAACCAAAATTTATATGATGGCAAAGGCAATGGAATAACGGATATCATTTATTTATTAAATAACAATCCCAATTTTAATCAAGAGTTTAACAACTCCAATGATAACAATACCTCTACGTATAACGCAAGTTACAAATACGATTTTGATGATGACGGGCATACCATTAGTATAGAAGGTGATTTTAGTACTTTTGATAGCAATGAAACTGCTGACTTCAAATTTTCGGCAGCTCCCACCTATTTAGATTTAGTAAATAACAAACGAGATAATACCATTTTAAATTTGGATTATGAAAACCCATTTTCTGATGATGAAAAATTAGAATTAGGAGCAGAATACAGAAATAACAATTCTGAAAACACGTATGACACTACAAATGCAACCTTATTTGATTCTGATTATAAATATGAAAGAAGCATTTACTCCACTTATGGCACCTATAGTAAATCCTTTGAAAAATGGTCTTATCAAATTGGTGTAAGAATAGAACAGTACGATGTAAAAGCCGATTTTGCACAAAACACACAAGCAGATGCTCAATTTCAAGACGATCAATTTAGTGTATATCCCTCAGGGTTTATAACTTATAATCCTTCAGAAAAAAACACGTATCAAGTAAGTTTTAGCCGCCGTGTAGATCGCCCAGGATTGGGACAAATAAACCCGATAAGAGAATGGAGCACCCCACGAATTACATCCTTAGGAAACCCAAGTCTAAAACAGCAATTTACCAATTCTTTTGAAGTAAACTATACTCGAAAATTAGACAAAGGAAGCATTACATCTGGCGTATTTTATCGAGCTATAAATGACGAAATTAGTAGAACGGTTTCTCTAGACCCAACAGACGCTAACAGACTTTTATTAAGTTTTGATAATTTTGACAAAAACAATGCCTATGGCGCAGAAATATCTGCAAATTATAAACCTACAACATGGTGGAGCTTTAATGGTAGTGCAGAACTGTATTTTAATACTGTAAAAGGTGTAGTGGATACAGGGGTTAGTGGACTAGAAAATATTGAAATTGATAACTCTACCTATAATTTACGATTAAGTAACTCCTTTAAAGCTAACAAAAAATTAAGTTTTTCTTTATTTGGAATGTATCGTGCCGATAGTGAAAGTTTACAGTTTAACAGAAAATCAATGTTTATGGTTAACACAGGCTTAAATTATAAATTTTTAGATGATAAAGCTACATTTAGTTTTAGTTATAATGATATTTTTAATACCATGAAATTTCAATTTGAAGGTGAAAGACCTTACCCGCAGAACGGGGAGTTTAATTGGGAAAGTAACACCTGGAGAATTAGTTTCAATTACCGCTTTGGTGGGAGTAAATACAGAGCCCTGAATAGAAAAAGACGTGATAATAACGAAAAATCTGGTGGTGGTTTTCTATAACCCTAAAAAATTACCATTTAATAATCACACTTCCCCATGTGAATCCACTTCCAAAAGCTGCTAAAACAACGGTATCCCCTACTTTAATCTTCCCTTGTTCATATGCTTCGGATAAAGCAATTGGAATAGATGCTGCTGTGGTATTGCCATACTTCTGAATATTATTAAAAACTTGATTATCGGACAGACCAAATCTTTTTTGAATAAACTGAGAAATACGCAAGTTTGCTTGATGTGGAATTAACATATCAATATCTGAAATATCTAAATTATTTTTTTGCAAACCTTCACTAATAACCTCACTAAAGCGTTTAACCGCATGTTTAAACACAAATTGTCCGTTCATATAAGGGCGGTAACTAAAATCTTCTGGATCATTATCCTCAATAATATCGGATACCCAACGTGTTCCCATACCTGGAGCTTCAGTGGCAAGCTCAAGTGCATGCTTCCCTTCAGAATGTAAATGTGTGGACAAAGTTCCTTTTGTTAAATCCGTTTCACGAGTCAACACAGCTGCTCCAGCACCATCACCAAAAATAACAGATATACTTCGACCTCGAGTCGATTTATCGATACCATGCGATTGTAACTCACTACCAATAACAAGAATAGTATTGTACATTCCCGTTTTTATAAATTGATCCGCAACAGAAATCGAATACACAAATCCTGAACATTGTGCTCTAATGTCTAAAGCCGCAACTGTATCAATTTCTAAAGCTTCTTGAACTTGCACTCCAGGGCCTGGGAAATAATAGTCTGGACTCAAAGTTGCAAATACAATTAAATCAATGTCTTCTTTTTGAATTCCAGAACTTGAAATGGCCTTTTTGGCAGCTTCCAAACCCATTGTAAATGTAGATTGCCCATCTCCAGGCTTCACCCAACGACGTTCTTTGATTCCCGTACGTTCCTGAATCCACTCATCGGTAGTGTCCATAATTTTAGACAAATCGTCATTAGTGACAATATTTTCTGGCACATAATGCCCTAGACCTATAATTTTTGAATTGTACATGCTTTTAGTTTGTGTAAAAGTGATAAAAAGATAAACAAAATGTCAGTTTGTCACTTTTTAATATTTGGTATTTTTTTTGACTATAGATATCAAATATAACTTAAAAACAAATATAATTATGTCAAAAGGAACGATTAATGTATCCGTAGATAATATTTTTCCACTGATTAAAAAATTCCTCTATAGCGATCACGAAATATTCTTACGTGAATTGGTGAGTAATGCCACAGACGCCACTCTAAAGCTAAAACACCTGACCAACATTGGTGAAGTGAGTGTCAAATATGGAGCGCCAAAAATTGAAATTAAAATTGATAAAGACGGTAAAAAACTTCACATCATTGATCAAGGATTAGGAATGACTTCAGATGAAGTTCAAAAATACATTAATGAGGTTGCATTTTCTGGTGCCGAAGAATTTTTGGATAAATATAAAGATAAGATTGATGATGCCGGAATTATTGGGCATTTTGGTTTAGGCTTCTATTCTGCATTTATGGTAGCTGATAAAGTAGAAATCATTACCAAGTCATTTAAAGACGAACCCGCAGCACATTGGACTTGTGATGGTAGCCCACAATACACGCTTGAGGCTTCTGACAAAACAGAACGAGGGACCGAGATCATTTTACATATTTCTGAAGATTCTACAGAATTTCTTGAAGAAAACCGCATTACGACCCTCCTAAACAAATACAATAAGTTCATGCCTATTCCAATTAAATTTGGAACTAAAGAAGAAAATGATCCAACGCATGAGCCTGAAACAACAACTGACAAAGACGGTAAAGAAACTACTGAACCTCAACGTAAAATTACCGTTGACAATATCATTAACAACCCTACGCCAGCGTGGACCAAGCAGCCATCTGAATTAGAAGATACTGATTATAAAAGTTTTTACCGCGAGCTATACCCTACCCAGTTTGAAGAGCCATTATTCAATATACATTTGAATGTCGATTATCCATTTAATTTGACTGGTATTTTATATTTCCCAAAAATGGGCAATGACATGAACATGCAAAAGGATAAAATCCAATTGTATCAAAACCAAGTGTTTGTTACAGATAACGTCGAAGGTATTGTTCCTGAGTTTTTAACGATGCTTCGAGGCGTTATTGATTCTCCAGATATTCCTTTAAATGTTTCACGTTCGTATCTTCAGGCCGATGGTGCTGTTAAAAAGATTTCATCTTACATCACCAAAAAAGTAGCCGATAAAATGAAATCTCTATTTAATTCTAATAGAAAAGATTTTGAATCTAAATGGAATGATATAAAAATTGTGATTGAATACGGGATGCTTTCCGAAGATAAATTCTTTGAGAAATCAGATGCTTTTGCGTTGTATCCCTCAGTAGATGGCATCTATTACACCTATGAAGAATTGTATAATAAAATCAAAGCCAATCAGACTGATAAGGATGATAAATTAGTGATTTTATATGCATCGAATAAAGATGAACAACACAGCTATATTGAAGCTGCAAAAACAAAAGGGTATGAAGTCCTGTTATTAGACTCTCCTATTGTATCACATTTAATTCAGAAATTAGAAAGTGAAAAAGAAAACACCTCGTTTGTACGGGTGGATTCTGATCATGTTGATAATTTGATCAAAAAAGACGAAGCTACAGTTTCTAAATTGAGTGAAGACGAAAAAGCAGCACTTGAAACTATTTTGAAAACTGTCGTTCCCTCTGAAAAATTCATGGTACAACTAGAAACAATGGATAGTAACGCTGCACCGTTTATGATTACTCAGCCTGAGTTTATGCGTCGAATGAAAGAAATGCAACAAACTGGCGGCGGTGGCGGTATGTTTGGAATGGGGAATATGCCTGAAATGCATAACCTCATCGTAAACACCAACTCTGAATTGGTTAGTGAAATTCTAAATACAAAAACAAAGAAAAAACAGGAACGTTTAATTACGCAAAGCTTGGATTTAGCACAATTATCTCAAGGACTTCTTAAAGGAGAAGCGTTGACTAATTTCATCAATCGTAGCTACGAAATGATAAAATAAAGCTCTAAAACCCTTATTTTCAAGACTCTAAAAGCTGCCTAATAAGGCAGCTTTTTTTTATTTAAAATCTAAAAAATAACTTAATTTTTTGTGTACACAGAAAACTTAAACTAAATTAGTAAAAAATGTAACATATGTCTTTATTTGATACTTCCAAAATTATACGTATTCCACTAAGAGGTGCAAAAATAGAATACTATCCACAATTTTTTGGTGGCGACGAAGCTCAAGAACTTTTTGACGAACTCTACCAAAACACCCCTTGGATCGAAGAAGATATCAAGATTTTTGGAAAAACGTATAAACAACCGCGTCTGACTGCTTTTTATGCAGACAATGATATAAACTATAGTTATTCAACGATAACAATGACACCTATTCCTTTTACGCCCTTACTAAACACTATAAAAACAAGAGTTGAAAATGCTACGGAATCAAAATTTTCCTCTTGTCTTATGAACCTGTACAGGGACGGGAAAGACAGCAATGGATGGCATGCTGACAATGAAAATTCACTCGGAAAAAACCCTGTAATTGCCTCTATTAGTTTGGGCGAAGAGCGCATGTTTCATTTGAAACACAAAAGAATAAAGGGGTTAACCAAAAAAGTAAATTTAGAACATGGTAGCATGTTAGTGATGAAAGATGAAACCCAACACAATTGGCTTCATCAAATAGCAAAAACGACTAAACCTATTGGGAAACGAATTAATTTGACCTTCAGACTCCTTAAATAACAAGAAATAACCAAACATTTGGCAGCACTAGTTAGTGTGTGTTATAATAACGGGGGTTAAAACTCAAAAGCTTCTCCTCTTCTAGAATTATAATCAACCAACATATTAAAGGCGATGATTTAGTTAATGCAAAATCATATAATGAGATCAATCATCAAATAATACCTGAAGTCATTAAAATTGCTCAAAAAAATAAAAGCACCATTAGAAAATGATGCTTTTACTACTAACCAACCAAAATATATTACTAACAAAATAATACAATAATCTATTGACAATTTCCGTGCCATAAAATTAGGTAAATTACGATTTAACTTAACTTTCACATTTCTAAAAGATTCGTACCAAAGTTTATTTTATTTATATTTGAGTTCTAGAAACTAAAACCTTATGACAGATACTACGCCATTATTTACAGACGATACCATTGTTTTTGGCTTACTCATGTCAGCTATAGCTTTGATTTTTTATACAGAATCTCGCCCTAGGGGGTTTTGGTATAAATTTTATAAAATTGTTCCAGGCCTATTTATGGCCTATATGATTCCGGCCCTATTCACCACTTTAGGGTGGATTGCACCAGATTGGGAAACCCTCTCGCCATCTGGCGAATTGACCAAACACAGCAGTAGCATATACTATGTTGCGAGCCGTTATTTATTACCCGCAGCTTTGGTCTTGATGACCCTAAGTATTGATTTAAAAGCCGTTGTAAATCTAGGATGGAAAGCTTTGATTATGTTTTTTACAGGGACCTTAGGAATCATTATTGGAGGCCCTATTGCCATCTTATTGATTTCATTAGTTTCTCCAGAGACTGTTGGTGGTATTGGCCCAGACGCGGTATGGAGAGGCCTCTCTACCCTAGCCGGAAGCTGGATTGGCGGCGGTGCAAACCAAACCGCTATGCTCGAAATTTATGGCTACAACCCAAAATTATTTGGAGGTATGGTGTTTGTGGACATCGTTGTTGCTAATATTTGGATGGCGCTCTTATTAATTGGCATCGGAAAATCTGACCGTATTAATAAATGGCTGCGAGCCGATACCGCGGCCATTGAAACTCTAAAAAAGAAAGTTTCTACATTCACTGAAAGTGTCAAACGAAACCCATCACTCACAGACATCATGATCATGGTTGGGATTGCCTTTGGAACGGTGAGTTTTGCGCACATCGCATCGGGCTATTTAGCCCCATTTTTTAGTAAATATGTTGCAACATTTGAATCTGAAACAACAAAAAATATATTTACTTTTTTAGGCTCTTCTTTCTTTTGGTTGATTAGTATTGCAACCGTCACTGCTGTAGGTCTTTCCTTTACAAAAGCTAAAAACTATGAAGGTGCCGGCGCGAGTAAATACGGAAGTGTCTTTATTTACATCTTAGTTGCTAGCATCGGAATGAAAATGGATTTGACCTTGATCTTTGACAATACCGGACTGATTGCTATAGGAGTCGTCTGGATGAGCATTCACGCACTGCTATTGATTGTAGTTGCCAAATTAATTCGAGCCCCTTATTTCTTTTTAGCTGTAGGCAGTCAAGCCAATGTAGGTGCCGCAGCATCGGCGCCCATTGTAGCTGCAGCTTTTCACCCCTCATTAGCGAGTGTGGGTGTCTTATTGGCAGTCTTAGGGTATGCCATCGGAACTATTGCTGCCATTGGTTGTACAATTCTTATGGAATTAGCAGCGGCAACAGCTTAGAAATAATTATATTTGAAACAGAAAAATTAACCATCAAACGCGCTTGTTAAATCATTAGCCGAAAATGATTCACAACACATCAGGCTGCAGTATGTCCCGGGACATGTGGCCGTTAAAAACCAATGAATTAAAAACCGATGAAAAACAGTTTATACTTAAGCCTTGCATTATTAATAGCCTCTTGCAGTCAACCTTCAAAAAACATGACGGTCAATGGGTCGATTAAAGGATTCCAAAAAGGAACACTCTACCTACAACATGTGAATGATGGGGGATTTAAAACTTTAGATTCTTTGGAAATAACCGGTACAACCAATTTTGAATTGGGCTGTGATCTTGAGGAAGCTGAATTATTATTACTGAGTATTTCTGAAGATATTGACGCCGAACGCATCTCTTTTTTTGCAGATAAAGGAGTCACCACAATACACACAAGTTTAAAACGTTTCAAGTATGACGCTCAAATTGAAGGCGGAACGCAACAAGAACTTTTGGAAACCTATTATGAAAACATAGAGCGTTTTAAAGATCAAAAACTAGGCTTAATTGAACTCCAGTTAAATGCACAAAAAGACGGCAATTTAGAACGTGCGGATTCGCTGTTACTAGAAATGGATAAAATAAACAGACGCAGCTATTTATACACCATTAATTTTGCTATGAATAATAAGGACAGTGAAGTCGCGCCTTTTGTAGCGGTATCAGAAATTTATGATGCCAATGTGAAATACTTGGACACCATATACAAAACATTGCCCCCAAAAATAGCAAATTCCAAGTACGGAATTATTTTGGAGGCCTATATTGAGACTGTAAAGTCTGAGTAATTTAGAGCTTATTAATCTTTTCGATTAACGCTTTTCCTTTGGTTTCAAGGGCTTTAGCAATCCCTTTAAAATGTGCTTTTTGATTGTCAACATTCTTTGCATTGACTTGCTCAATCAATTCGTCAAAAGTTGAAATAGCCTCGTCAATTATAGCTTCACTTTTTTTAGTGTCTTTATCGGTATTGGCATATTCCCAAATGTAAACTG
>JABAYZ010000125.1 GCA_018608735.1 Flavobacteriaceae bacterium
GATTTGTAAGTTTAAAATTTGGAATTGATTTAGCTATATTTCCAAGGGTATTTGCCCCAACATCGTTATATAAGTGTGCATCTGGCAATGCGCCTATTCCAACACTATCTAGAACAATTAAAACTATTTTCATTTACTTTATTAAATAATTTATCCAATAATCATGCCTGCTATAGTTGCCGACATTAATGAGGCAAGTGTACCTCCGACTAAAGCTTTCATACCGAATTTTGATAATGTTTTTCTTTGCCCTGGAGCTAATGATCCGATGCCTCCAATTTGTATTCCTATAGACGCAAAATTTGCAAATCCACAAAGCATATAAGTGGCCATAATAATTGATTTATTATAGGTAAAATGCATCAGATTGTTAACGTTTTTTAACTCTGCAAGCTGCATGTATCCAACAAATTCACTTGCGGCAAGTTTTATTCCAAGCAATTGCCCCGACATCATCATATCTTCTTTTGCTACTCCAATAAGCCACATTAATGGGGCAAAAACATAACCTAATATGGCTTCCAATGAAAGCTTTGGGTAAGCTGTATTTGCTAACATCCAGTCATTTAGATGTGTAATATCTCCCACCCATCCAAAAACACCATTAATCAGGGCAATAAAAGCCACAAATACCAAAAGCATAGCTCCAACGTTAAGCGCTAATTTTAAACCCTCGGTTGTTCCATTGGCAATCACATCAAGAATGTTTGTTCCTATTTTTTCTGAGGAAACATTCATATTTGTATTAATATCTTTTGTTTGAGGGTATAAGATTTTAGAAATAATAATAGCTCCGGGAGCTGCCATGACGGATGCGGCCAACAAATGCTTAGCAAAGTATAAACGGAGTACAGGATCTTCACCACCTAAAAATCCTATGTAGGCTGCCAATACCGTTCCAGCAACGGTGGCCATTCCTCCAATCATAACCAATAACATTTCAGATTTATTCATCTTTTCCAAGTACGCCTTTATAAGCAACGGCGCTTCTGTTTGTCCTAAAAAAACATTACCGGCTATACTTAAACTTTCAGGTCCCGAAACACGCAATAATTTAGATAAAGACCATGCTAATACCTTCACTACTTTTTGTATAATTCCTAAATAAAAAAGCACAGAGGTTAATGCTGAAAAGAAAATAATTACGGGCAATACCTGAAAGGCGAATACAAATCCAAAGGTGTCCATATCTGCTACAATTCCTCCAAAAAGAAATCTACTCCCAGCTCTAGTAAAATCTAAAATACTGATAAATACTTCGCCAATATTTTCAAAGGCACCCATGATAAATGGTACTTTTAAAACACTTAACGCAATCAATAATTGAAGTGAAATCCCAATACCCACCGTTTTCCAATGAATAGCTTTTTTATTACTGCTAAATAAAAAAGCCAACAAAATTAAAAAGACCATTCCCAAAACACCTCGCCATAGCGTAGTCATTGAAAAACCCTCACTCGGAATAATTGCTGGACTTGTAATTCCTTCTTGAATATTGAGAGGTATGTAAGTAAGGAATGACAAATGTATTGTATCGATAACCATGCTAATTTTTATTCGTTTTCAACGCTTCTACAGGTTTAGGTACATAGTGTCCTTTGCCTCCTGCGCGATCATCATTAAAAGTTGAAGGTATGGTATTGTTTTCTGCGCGTTCATGCCAAGTTATATGCTCTTTACCATCGTCTTTTTGAACCATTGTTATACAATCTTCTATAGGGCAAACTAAAGAGCAAAGGTTACATCCAACACAATTCTCTTCAATAATACTTGGAATTCTACTTCCATCTTTTGGAAGTGATATCGCTTGATGCGCTCCGTCATCGCAAGCGATGTAACACAAATCACAGCCTACACATTTATCGCTGTTTATTTTCGCTTTTACACTGTATTTCAAATTCAGATGCTTCCACTCTGTTACATTTGGAAGTGCTTTTCCAGCAAAATCGTAAATGGTTTTGTAGCCTCTGTCATCCATAAACTTTTCCAAGCCAGATTTCATTTCTCGCACTATACCAAATCCGTAATGCATTGCTGCGGTACATACTTGTAGTGAAGTGGCGCCAAGCAAAATATATTCTGCGGCATCTTTCCAAGTTTCTATGCCTCCAATACCACTAATTGGCAAGTGATTAATTTTTTGATGTTGTGCTAATTCTTTGAGCATATGCAGGGCTATAGGTTTAATGGCAGGGCCACAATACCCTCCATTAGTACCTTTCCCATCTACAACAGGAAATGGCGCATAAGCGTCTAAATCTAGTCCTACAATACTTTTAAAAGTATTAACCAAAGAAAGGGCATCAGAACCTCCTTGAGCCGCCGCTAAACCTGGATCTGTAATATGAGACACATTTGGAGATAGTTTTGTAATTACAGGAATTTTGGCTTCATCCATAACCCATTCAACAATGGTTTTCAACACCTCAGGCTCCTGTCCTACAGCTGATCCCATTCCACGTTCACACATACCATGTGGACAGCCAAAATTTAACTCTATACCATCTGCACCAGCATTTTGAACATCGTTTATTATTTGTATCCACTCTTCTCTGGTATCTACCATTAGTGAGGCTATAACCGCATGATCTGGAAAATACTTTTTGACTTCTTCCATTTCTCTTAAATTATCAGATAAAGGACGGTCCGATATTAACTCTATATTACTAAAGCCAGCCATGCGCGTATCTCTATAATTTACTGCCCCATAACGGCTTGAAACATTAATAGTTGGAAGTCCAAGGGTTTTCCAAACAGCACCTCCCCATCCTGCTTCAAAAGCTTTAATGATTTGGTATCCAGAGTTTGTAGGCGGTGCCGATGCCAACCAAAAAGGATTTGGAGCTTTTATTCCCGCAAAGTTTACTGATAAATCTGCCATAATATTATTTTATTTTGTTAACCATTGATGAATTCCTTGTGCTGCCATTTTTCCGTCATAGGCGGCATTAACTACCTCTGCGCCTCCGTTGATAGCATCACCTCCTGCAAAGTATTTAGGATTTGACGTTTGAAAAGACTCACTGTTTATAGTAATTCTTGTTTTATTATCGATTTCTAGACCATCAATAAGTTGGTATAAATCCCCTTGCTTGGCCTGTCCAGTTGCTTTAATAACTAGATCACACGCAACAATAAATTCCGTTCCTTGTACAGGATGCAGCTTTCCCTCAAATTTTTGTGTTTTAATAAATTTTACGCCTTCAACGTTGTTTTTGCCAATAATTTCTACAGGCGAACAATTAAAAATTCCTTTAACTCCAGCACTTTTAGCTAAATCGTATTCAAATTCGTAAGCTCCTTTTTCTTCTTTTGATCTGCGGTAAGCTAGTGTTACATGATTTGCGCCCATTCTAGCGGCCTCAGATGCCGCATCCATTGCTGTATTTCCACCGCCTAGTACGATTACTTTGGGTGGCACTTGCACTAGATGATGTTTCATTCTAAGTTCTTCAATAAACTCAACTGCACCTATAACCCCGTTTATGTTTTCACCTTCAATGCCAAGTTTAGACGTTTTCCCTAATCCAACGCCAATAAAAATAGCATCGTAATTAGCCTCTAAGTCTTTTATTTGTGCCGTGGTGGTAATTGCTGTGTTGTAATGAACAGTAAAACCAAGTTGATTTTGTAAAAAAGAAAATTCTTTTAGTACTTCCTCATTGGTTATTTTATATGGAGCTATTCCATGAACTGTTAACCCAGTGGGATTCTCTTTTGCTTCGAAAATATCGACCTCATAACCAAGAACTCTTGCTTCACATGCACAAGCTATACCCGCAGGGCCAGCGCCAATAACAGCTATTTTTAGACCATTAGCTGTCCCAGCTTCATACAATTTTTTGTCTGCGTCAATAACACTTGTGGTAGCATAGTTTTGTAACCTTCCTATTTGTAAAGGCTGTACATCTTGATGGTTATAAACACATGCTCCTTCACATAATACACCAGTTGGACAAATTGTTCCACAGGCGTTTCCTAACCAGTTGGAATCATATATGGTTTTTGCTGCGCCTTCAGCGTTTTTAGTTTGAATTTGCTTTATAAACAACGGTATATCTATTCCCGTTGGACAAGCTTCAATACAAGGTGCATCGTAACAAAATAAGCATCTTGAACTTTCGTAAAATGCCTCGGTATCATTCATTAAAGGCTTCTTGAGTTTAAAATTCTTTTTAAACTCTGACTCCGAAATGGGTCTTTTATATTCTGCCATATCATTGATTTGTTAAGTTAAATGGGAGATTTTTATAAATCGGTTAATCTGCTATATGTCTCAGGTCTTCTGTCTCTAAAAAATTGCCAAGTTGAACGAACTTCCTCAATTAGATCTAAGTCAAATTCAGCAACCAATAATTCATCGTTATCACGTGAGGCTTCAGCAAATATTTGTCCCCGTGGATCTACAAAATAGGATTGCCCATAAAACTTTCCTAAATCCCAAGGTTTTTCCTCACCCACACGATTAATACACCCCATAAAATAGCCGTTGGCTGCAGCGTGTGCAGGTTGTTCTAGCTTCCATAAATACTCACTCAACCCTGCTACTGTGGCTGATGGATTATAGACAATTTCAGCACCGTTTAAGCCCAAAGCTCGAGCTCCATCAGGGAAGTGCCTGTCATAACATATATACACCCCAATTTTAGCATATTTGGTTTGAAATACGGGATATCCCAAATTTCCAGGTTTAAAAAAGAACTTTTCCCAAAAACCTGTTGTGTGAGGGATATGGTTTTTTCTGTACTTACCAAGGTACTCTCCATCAGCATCAATAACGGCAGCGGTATTGTACAAAACTCCTGCTTGTTCCTTTTCGTAAATAGGGGCAATGATTACCATGTCATACTTCTTTGCTATCTGTTGTAATTTATACACGGTAGGGCCTGGAACCGTTTCTGCCGAAGCATACCACTTTTTGTCCTGACCTGGACAGAAATAAGGTGTATTGAATATTTCTTGTAAGCATAAAATTTGAACTCCTTGCTTTCCAGCTTTTTCTATATACGGAATGTGTTTGTCGTACATAGCGTCCATAATTTCTTGTATAGTACCCTCTCCTTCTGAAATTGGAAGGCTCATTTGTATCAATCCAGATGTTACTTTTCTTGGCATATTTGTATTGTTTTATTTGATGAATTATTTTATTATAGTACAGTTTTGGAGGTTTTACCCCTTTTAATAAATTGGCCGTAACCGGCTTCTAGTTTACATGTTTCATTTTCTATGGCCACTTTTCCCCTAAGAATAACGGTATCTGTTTTTCCTGTAACCGTTTGCCCCTCATAAGCGGAATAATCACAGTTCATATGGTGGGTATTCACCGAGATTGTATGTGTTTTTTTAGGATCAAAAATCACAATGTCTGCATCACTACCAATTGCCAATGTTCCTTTTTGTGGGTACATACCGAATATTTTTGCAGCATTGGTACTGGTGATTTCTACATATTTTGGTAGCGATATTTTTCCTTGATGAACTCCTTCAGAGAATAGTAATTCCATACGATGCTCTATGGCTGGATGTCCATTCGGTATTTTTGAGAAATTATCTTTCCCCATTTTTTTCTGTTCCCATAAAAAAGGACAATGGTCGGTACCTACCGTTTGTATAAGCCCCTGATTTATACCAGACCATAAGGCCTCTTGGTCTTTCTTTTCACGTAATGGTGGACTCATTACCCATTTAGCACCCTCAAAATTTTTCTCATACAGCGAGGCGTCTAACATTAAATATTGAATACAGGTTTCTGCAAATACTTTTTGATTACGCTGCGTTGCTTTTCTAACTGCATGTAAAGCACCTTCACAAGTCATATGAACGATATAGCCAGGACAATCTGTGTAATACAACATATCTGAAAAACGTGCAGAGGCTTCAGCTTCCGTTACTTCTGGCTGTGATAAATAATGATATAGTGGTGAGCGATTTCCTTTGGCTAAATTTTTAGCAATTAAAGCGTCTATCACATCACCATTTGTGGCGTGCACGGTAACTAAACCGCCATATTTTTTGACAACTTTCATCAGTTGTATCATCTGACCATCGTCTATCATCAAAGCACCTTTGTAAGCCATAAATGTTTTAAAGGACGAAATCCCTTCGTTTTCAATCATTTTTACGACCTCTTTGGCAACATCATCATTAAAATCAGTTACCGCCATGTGGTAAGCATAATCTCCTATAGCTTTCCCTTCCGATTTTTTACGCCATATGTTTAAGGCATTCTGTAACGTGTCGCCTTGTGTTTGCAAAATAAAATCGATGACTGTTGTAGTACCTCCGTGTAATGCAGCACGTGTTCCAGTTTCATAGTCGTCACTGGAATATGTTCCCATGAAAGGCATATCTAAATGCACATGCGGATCGATACCACCTGGAAAAACCAACATTCCCGTAGCGTCAATAACCCTGTCTGCCTCATAATCTAAATCTTTCCCAATAGCTAGAATCTTTTCACCACTAGTGTAAAGATCTGCTATGTAACTTTCGGAAGCTGTAACAACTCGACCGTTTTTAATGAGTATGGACATTTTAATTTTTCTTCATTAATAAATAATACAACACGAACGAAACAATAAATCCTGTAAACCAAGACAAGGAGTACAAAAAGTGTAAAGCAGGAACCCAATAACCGACTAAGGCCGTAGATACTCCAATAATTAGCGCTGTCATGGCTGCGTAGTTAAAACCTGACGTATAGAAATACGCCCCCTTTTCTCTAAATAATTCGACTAATTCCAATTGCTTTTTACGAACCAAATAATAATCGGCAATTAATACTCCTAATACAGGACCTAATAATCCACTAACAAAAATTAGAACTTCCGAAATTTCATTTAACAACCACCAAGGCATGATTAGAATGCCAATGATACCCGTTATTGTTCCACCTGTTTTAAAGCTAATGCGTTTGGGCCATAAATTTGAAAAGGCATTGGATGGCGCAATTACATTAGCAGCGATATTAGTACTTAATGTTGCTATAATCAGAAACACCTGAGCAATAATTACCACAACAGGATTTTTGAATTTTGCAATTAGTGAAACTGGATCCCAAGGTGCATCATCTGCTATTAAAATATCTTTAAAATTGATGATGGCTGCACAGGTAACAAAAATGCCAACAAAAGAATATAGCATCATTGTCAATGGCAGTCCTATAAATTGTCCTGCAATTTGATCTTTTTGTGTAGCCGCATATCGTGTAATATCGGCAATACTGATAGACATTGTAGCCCAGAAACCAACCATTGCCGTTAACCATAAAAGGTAACGCCATAGTTTATTTTTCGAACGTTCTGAAACTACATTAGCATTGACAACACTGGACACACTATTTTTATTTCTAAACTGAACTAGAATATTTTCATCTGAAGCAATAGGAATTGGGTTTGGTGTAACGGTTTGCCAGCTAGAATTTTTTTCTGAAATAATTTTATATTCAGATGCCTTTAAGGTTCCATCTTTATTTTTTAAAACATTTAAATTGAGAAAAAGACTTCCGTTTTCTTCTGAAATGGTTGCAGCTGATTTTTCTAACTGAGTACTCTGATCTAACACCACGGAAAATCCTTCTGCTTTTTGATATCCCCAAAAAATGAGAACAAGTCCCATAATGATTAAGAGCGGAGCAGTATAGGTTTCGAGCCATTTTATACTATCTGTTCCTTTCCAAATAAAGTACATGTTTATTAACCAGAATACTCCAAAACCAATAAATTTACCAGCAGATAGTCCTAACTCACCTGGTGCTCCTGTAATAGCATTAAAAATAGCATAAATAGCAAGTCCGCCTATCCAGCTTTGAATACCAAACCAACCACAAGCGATTATTCCTCTAGCTACAGATGCTAAATGCACTCCTTTAGTACCAAATGCTGCTCTTCCTATTACTGGAAATGGAATACCATATTTCACACCGCTATGACCATTTAGCACCATGGGGAGTGTAATAATTAAATTCGCAAGACCAATTATGATAAGTGCTTCATACCAATTCAGTCCCGTTTTTATCATATAGGATGCCAAAAGATATGTAGGAATGCAGACAGCCATACCTACCCATATAGCAGCTAAATGCCATTTACTCCAAGTCCGCTGACTGAGGGGAATAGGGGCTAGGTCTTCGCTGTAAAGCGATGATTTAGAAACATCTTCTTGTAATCCTACAATATCTTCACTCATTTTTTTAAGTACAATATTTGTCTGCTATTGCTATGGCTTGCGAAATAATTTCCAGACCTTCGTCCACCTCATCTCTTGTAACATTTAATGGTGGCGCGATGAAAATATAACTCCATCTTACAAAGGTGAACATCCCCAACTCCCTTATTTTTGCTGCCATTTTATTAGTGACTTCCATATCTGCAGGAGCTGCATTCCAAGGGGTTATAGGCTCCTTGGTTTTTCTATTCCTTACCAATTCTATACAGCCTAATAAGCCAGTATTTCTAAAATCTCCAATGGATGGATGCTTCTCTTTTAATTTTTCTACAGCTGATTCTATATACCGACCCATTTCAGCAGCCTTTTCAACCAATTCTTCCTCTTCTATAATCCGAATATTTTCCAATGCTGCCGCACATAATGTGGGGTGAGCAGAGTAGGTAAGGCCAATAGCCATAGGGTTATCATTAAAATAGGTCGCTATTTTATCGGTAACAATAACGCCTCCCAAGGGCAAATAACCTGAAGTAAGCCCTTTTGCCATACACATAATATCAGGTGTGACATTATGATTATCAATGCCAAACATTTTACCTGTTCGACCAAAACCGCTCATTACCTCATCATCAATCATCATGATGCCATACTTGTCGCACAAGGCTCTTACCTTCTTTAAATAATTTGGAGGGTATTTGATACAGCCTGAAGATCCTGACTCCCCTTCAAATAAAATAGCGGCAATATTATTGGGATTTTCAAACTCAATTACCCTTTCTAAATGTGCTAAAGCTCGCGCTCCACATTCTTCGATTGAATTCGAATTCCATGGACAACGATATGCATAAGGATTTTCTACATGTACAACATTTGGCATAGTCTGACTATCTACAGGAAATCGTCGGGGATCTCCTCCTGCAGTGATAGCTCCATAAGTTGCCCCGTGATAAGATCTATAATGTGTAATAATCTTATGACGTCCGGTGAACATTCTAGCAATCTTAATAGCATTTTCAATAGCTTCTGCTCCTCCAAGTGTAAAGAATGTTTTGGTTAAGTTTCCTGGGGTGATTTCCGCCAGTTTTTTTCCTAGCTTACCCCGAATATCAGTTGCCATTCCAGGATATACGTAACTTACTTCCTGCATCTGAGCTGCAACCGCTTTTGTGATGCGTTGGTTTCCGTGTCCTATATTCACATTCATTAATTGAGAAGAAAAATCAAGATATTTTTTTCCACCTCTATCATAAACATATGACCCGTTTGCATGACTTATATTTATAGGATTCAACCCCCCTTGTTTCACCCACGAAAAGAGCGTATAATTTAGATTGTTTTGTACTATTTGGTTATTCATTTCTACAAATAATTGCTTTTTTTAGACCTGTGTATTTCTCTAAAAAATTATATTGATTTAGCTCATCCAGTTCGTTTGGGCTTCTGGGTTCCATTTGGTAGTTGTCTTTTTGTTTTGCGTCCAGAACTCTATAGAGCTTCGCCCAGTGATATCACACACACCAAATTTTGACTCATTCCAGCCTCCAAAAGAGAAAGGTTCTCTTGGCACAGGAACTCCTATGTTAACACCAATCATGCCTGCACTGGCACGTTGTATTACCTGTTTTGCTAAACCACCACTTCGTGTAAACACCGCTGCCGCATTACCATAATTAGAGCCATTTTCAATAGCTATCGCTTCATCTAAATCTTTAGCTCTTATTATTGATATAACAGGTCCAAAAATTTCTTCCTTAGCAACCGACATCTCTGGGGTAACATGATCAATAATGGTGGGGCCTACATAGTAGCCACCTTCTTTTCCTTTGACGGTTACATTTCGCCCATCTAATATTATTTTTGCTCCATCATTTTCTGCTTGCGCTATATATTCTTCTATACGTTTTTTTGCTTCAGACGAGATAACAGACCCCAAAGTATCACCAGGGACTAATTTTTTCGCATCTTCTACCATTCTATCAATGATGTGCTGAATATTATCTACCCCAACCATTACAGAAGCTGCCATACAACGTTGACCAGCACAACCTGACATAGATGCCACTACATTTGATGCTGTCATTTTGGGATTTGCATCTGGAAGAACTAACAAATGATTCTTAGCTCCGCCCAATGCTACACAACGTTTTAAATTTGAGGTGGCTCTTTTATATACAATTTTAGCCACCTTGGTGGATCCTACAAACGAAACTGCTTTTATTTCTGGGTGGTCACAAATAGCCTCTACAACTTCTTTACCTCCGTTAACAATATTAAATACCCCATCAGGAAGCCCTGCTTCTTTTAATAACTCGCCCATTCTAACTGCACTCAACGGAACAAGTTCTGAAGGCTTCATAATCATTGTGTTTCCTAAAACCAATGCATTAGGCATTGACCAATGCGGAACCATGTTAGGAAAGTTGAACGGGTTGATTGAAGCTACAACACCCAACGGTTTGCGTTCTACTTTACACTCTACCCCTTTGCTTACTTCTTGCACTTCGTTTACAATTATCTGTGGCATGGAAACCGCAAACTCACATAACTCTATACTTTTCTCTATTTCTGCTTTTGCCTCTCCATAGGTTTTACCGTTCTCCAGTTGAATCAATTTTGATAACTCATCTATGTTTTTTTCTAAAAGCCTACGGTACTTAAAGAAGACTTGAACACGTTCTTTTAATGTTTTTGAAGACCACTCCTGAAACGCTTGTTTTGCTGCGTTTACCGCTGCATCAATTTCTCGCGATTTTGACAATGGTAGTGAAGAAATTTTAGTCCCATCTATTGGACTAAAAACATCTAATCTAAGTTGATTG